>JBLRXF010000007.1:0-21796 GCA_047920875.1 Haliea sp.
GGCGGCGGTAAAGTGGCGGAAGCGCTCCGCGGCAGATTGAGCCAGCAGCTCCCGGCGCAGCTGCCGCTGCTGCTCGGGTCCGTAGCTGTCCTTGCTGAGGCGGTCCACCAGCGGCTCCAGCCGCGCATGCAGGGTGCGGGCACTGGCTACCACCCGCTCGCGGGACTGCTGTGATGCCCGGTGCAGGGCATCCAGGTCCCGCCGCAGACCGGCCACATCGCCGGGGGAGAGGGTCTCCAGCACCGCCAGCAGCACCACCAGGCTCGCATCATTAAGACGCACCGCGCCCGGCGGCAGCCGATCCGGCTCTGACGACCAGCGCAGATCATCCATGGGGTGGTGGCAGGCGTGACACTGGAAGAAGGACAATTCAGGCACCAGGCTGGCCCGGGTGAACCACTCCTCCTGCAGCAGCTCCAAGGTATGCATGCCAGTGACCGCAAGACCTGCCAGCCACATGTTGACCGAGCTGATGTAGGGCTTGCGCTCGCGATAATCATCGTCGACCTCGTAGTGCGCCGGCTGGTTGACGGTGAAGGTTTCCAATTCGAAGGCCAGCCGTGGATGGCCGGCGCCCATGATCTCGTGGGTGGCGAACTTGTCCTTGGTGCCCAAGTGACAGGACAAGCACAGGCGCGCCCGGGCCATCGGCTCCTCGGTCGGGTACATGCCCTTGGCCAGGTTGTCCGCATGGCTGGTAGTAGCCTCGGCGTGAGACTCCAGCCAGCGCCCACTGCCGCCGTGGCAGGCCTCGCAGCCAACGCCATCGGAAATCTGGAAGCGACGGCCGCGGGCTTCAGCGGGCACGTTGTCCGCGTGGCAGTCCAGGCAGATCTTGGCGCCCTGGGCACTGGGCAAACCGAGCTTGGCGGCGATCGCCTGGGATTGTGCGGTCTGCAGCGTGCGGTAGGCCCGGGAGTGGTAGTCCTGACGCAGCCAGATACGGTACTCGTTGAGCCAGACATTGGATGCCGGATCCGCGCTGACCTTGCCGTGGCAGACACTGGTGGCACAGCTGGCCACACCCTCGTGGATGTCGCGCCCTTCCTCTGGCAGCGGCTGGGCAAGGGCGTTGCCAGCGGCAAGCCCCAGCAGTAGCGCCAGTAAGGTCAGTTTTCTACGAACCATGGCTTGCCATCTTTGTCAGTGAAGAGTTTGCGCATCTCATCCAGGTTCAGCGGCCGCGAGCCCAGACGGCCGAATACCGCCACCTGGCCGCCGGTCTCGTCGACGCCGCGATCCCGCTCCAGACCGCGGCTCAGCGACAGGGCCGGAGAACTGGTTGGGTAGCTGGCTATCAGCTCTGGCGCCGGCTCCGGCGAGAAGCCGTAGAACTTGGGCTGGCTGGAGGGCGAAGTCAGCTGGACCACCTTGAGGCCGCCGGCCCCGTCAGCCACATAGGCAAACAGGGAGGCATTGGTGCTGCCAACCGCCACATCGTGGGCGTCCACCAGGCCGTCGCGGAAGGTCTGCAGCAGGCGCATCCGGTCGGGCCGGGTGATATCAACGATGGCTACGCCATCGCGACCCGCCGCCACATAGGCATAGGTGCGCGCCAGATGCAGCCGCCGGGCCTGGCCCAGGGGGATGGTGTTGTCCGCGACCAGAGCCGGCGCCTCCGGGTTGGTGACATCGATGGTCTTGAGACCGTCGGCATCGGTGACAAACAGGTAGCGGAACTGCAGGGCCACCGAATGCCCGCGATTCAGCGGCACCACCTCGACCAGCCGCGGCTGCAGGGGCTGGTCCAGATTCAGCACCACCAGGCCGGCATCGGCCACGATGTAGGCGTAGTAGCCACCCAGTACCATGTGTCGGGCACCGTTCAGAACGCCGTTCTCGTTCCAGGTGAGATCGCGCTCGAGGAAGTTGTTGCGCGGTTCGCCGTCGGACAGGGTATTGACGTCGGTCAGGATCAGGCCCTCCACCGCATCGGTGATCAGGGCGTAGTCGTAGATCGGATGGAAAGGCTGCTCCAGGTTGATATCCCGCATCAGCTCACCCTCGTTGCGATCCGGGTGGATGGGCTGGTTGGTCGGCAGCACCACACAGGTCGCGTTGCTGCTGGGGATGCGGGTGTCGTGACCCAGAGGGCTGAAAGGCGCAGTGATGACACGCTGGGAGATGCCCTTGTTGGCGATCCCGGCAATGTCGTACACACGCATGCCCTTGTCGCCCTCGGCGGCAAACAGGTACTCGCCGCGATGCTGGACGCAGGCCGCCGGGCCGCTGCCATGCGGATAGCCGTGCAACAGCTGCCGGTCATTGCCCTGGTGCTCGGCGAACCAGTCCGGATAGGCGTAGCGGTGCAGGTAGGAGCCGATGACTGCCTGGGGCTCATCCCACTCGGTCACCTGCACCCCGGTGACGTGCTCCTCGCCGCCAACCCAGGCGTAGTACCCCACCAGGTTGACGAAGCCGGTGCCGTACATCAGCAGCTGCGCCATGATCGCGTTGTTGTCGTTGTTCTTCGCCAGGTGGCAATCCTCGCAGTCCTTGGTCTCCGTCTTGCGCACGGTGTGGGCAAAGTGCGGGTTGAAAGCCTGGGAGCTGTAGCCGCTGGCCGAGATGGGTGGCTGCTGGATATAGATTTTCTCGCGGTTCGCGTTGGTAGAGGACAGCACCAGCGCCGAGGTTGAGCGCACCGGCGCGATCTTGCCGCCCTTGGCGACCTCCCGGCGGCCGATCAGGAACATCTGATCGCGCGACACCTGCGGATTGTAGGTCGCCCAGTTGCGCGAGTAGCCACCCTCGTAGTGCTTGCGCTCGGTCTTGTAGTTGGCCTCAATGGGCAGGTGGCAGCCGGCGCAGCTGGTGGTCCAGGAGGTGTGACAGGTATAGCACTCCATGTTGTCGTCGCTGTGGGCCAGGTTGTCGCTGGCCACATCTAGGCCATAGTTCTGCTCCGCCGTGTCCTTGCTCATCAGCTTCGCCCGGGCAGCTTTTTCGTTGTAGCCGGCGTGCGCCGGGTCCACCGTGTCCTTGACCAGGCTCATCTCCCACTCAAGGTCGGGGTTCAGCACCGAGCGCTGCACCAGGGTATTGCCGTTCCACTCGAAACGCAGACGCCCGTCAGGGTTGCGGATGGCACCGAGGTCCGTGCCGCCCTCGAGCGCCGCGGGGCCGGAGGTGAACAGATTGGGATAGGCCGAGGCCGAGCCGTGACAGTCCTTGCAGTCGATCTCCACCGCCGCGGCGACTTCACCGTAGATATGGCCGTTGCCGTGGGCGTCCTGGGCAAAGTGGCAGTCGACACAGTGCATGCCCTTGTCCAGGTGAATGGAGGACATGTGCACGGCTTTCTTGAATTTGTCGGGATCATCGTCCTCAACCACCGTGCCCTCGGCATCCAGCAAATTGCCGGTGCGGTCGCGCTTGAACACGGCGCGGAAGTTCCAGCCGTGGCCGTGGTAGTCGGCAAACTGGGTATCGGTCAGTGTGGGGTTCAGCTCGGAGACTTTCTCCAGGAAATCAATGTCGGACCATTTGCCGCGGGGCGCGGCACCCTCCGGATTGCGCTCCAGGACCGCAACCTGCTCTGCATGGGTCGGGTAAACCTGCTTCTCCGGCCACATGGACGGCGCGTCGGACTCGTAGTCCCACATGGTGTAGCCGAGGAAACTGTTCACGAACATGTTCGGCTGGTGCATGTGGCAGGACATGCACTGGGCCGTGGGGATGGCGCGGGTGAAGGCGTGGCGCAGCGGGTGGCCCTTGCGATCCTTGGGGATGGTCGGGTCCACGGTCTGGGACTTGCCCGTGTGGCCATACTGCGCGTACTGGGCCGAGTGCCGCGGGTCGCGATCGTTGGCATAGATCACATGGCAGGCCGCACAGCCGGACTGGCGGTAATCGCCGGGCTGGTCGTTGGTCCCGATAAACCAGGTGTGGGGGTCGTTGAGGCGGGTCTTGGTGATATTGATCAAGGGCACCGAGATTCTCGCCCCCGTCCCGGGGCCGCGGTTGGACTGGCGGAAGTCGGGGCGTCCGGGTTCCTCAAGGCGCTGCAGCTGGCCCAGGGCGTTGGGCAGGCCCGTCTCGGGAAACAGGTTGGTGATGTTGCGGCCACCGCGCTCAAACACGCGGAAGATGTCCCCGGGCTTGACCGTCTCCCAGGCGGGCAGCGGGTACAGCGCTGGCAGAATCCCCGCCATGGTCATCTCCGGGGTCGGCTCGATGGGGCCCGGTATCATTGCCGGCTCACCTTCGCGGGTATAGGCCTCGCCCATGATGTAACGCTTGTAGGGCAGAATCCCGTTGTTGTAGGCCGCGCCGCCCCAGAGCATGGCTGAAGTGGCCATCAGGCTGCGCTCCGCCGCTTCAATGACCGGCAGATGGCAGGCGCCGCAGGCCTCGCGGGCAATGCGGTAATCAGAGGGGTTGATAAAGCGGGTGAACTCCGGACTCTCCCTGTTCAGCAGGGTGTAGGTCCGCTCGGGATTGGCGCTGGAGGGGTAGTTCCAGGACTTCGGGTAGCGCGGCAGCACGTGGGCCCGCTCCATGACCGCCAGATAAGCCGGGTCGGCGCTGCTGTCGCCGCTGGTGCGCCGCGCAGTGGCATCGCCCCCATGGCAGTCGGTGCAGCCCAGCTTCACAGCCGGGTTGGCGTGCATGGTTTTCTCGTCAGTCTGGGTATGGCAGGTGACACAGCCCGCAGATTTTGCCTCCATCTGCTCGTTGCTCTGGCTGATCGGCGCGTGGGGCGCGGTCACATACGCTCGCTCCACCGGCTTCTCGCCGCTCGCTCCCAGGGCGAGGCTCGCTGGTAGCGCCAGCAGCGCCAGCAGCAGGCCCGCCGCCCCGCCGTGAAGGCGTTTGACGACAGGTCCATCAGGGTCAGATGTGCTCATAACGGCCACTCAGAATGTCAGGATTACGTTGCACAAAAGGGAGTAGGGATCTTCATCCCCATACAGGTCCTTGTAGCCCTGGCCGGAGAGCAGCTGGGCGTAGGACAGGCGCACCACCACGTTCTGACTCATGAACGGGCGCCAGATGAGCGCTGCGGACAGGTCAATGCCAATCTCGCTGTCGACATTGGCCTGCTGCCGCGCCACTTCCAACACCTCGGTTTCCGCGAAGGCGAGGTAGTTGGCATTGAAGGACAGGCGCAGTTCCGGCAGCAGATCCAGATCCACGCCACCGCCAAGCAGCAACACGCCGGGGTTGGTGAAATTGGACTGGCCGTGTTCCTTGGAAGAGCGCAGGGAGTTCAGCACGCCGTTACGCTGGGACAGTGCCACCCGGCCACCGCCGATCAATGGCAGACCCTGGCGGATGTAGTAGCTGGTGTCGGCGCCGGCGAACTGCGGGTTCTCGAAGATGGCATCAAAGCCCGTGCTCTTGCCGTCAAAGGGATCGTCGTCACCGCTGCCGTACAGGAAGGACAGACGTGCACGGATCCAGTCGAAATCCATGGAGGGTTCGATAGCGAAAAAGTAAGCCTCGATATCTGACTTGCGGCCGCTGAACACCGCATCCCTTTCCTCGCCCAGGGCAACATAGAATGAGGTGGTCAGGTTCAGGCGCCCGAAGTGGCCGTCGCCGTTGTAGCCCAGGTAGTAAACATCGTACTCGCGCAAGCGCTCCTCGCCCACGGAAGCCGGGCGCTGAATAAAGTCGTTGGTGTCGTAGAACACCTCGTCTTCACGGTTGCGGTTGTAGATCAGACTGGCCTGGGAGAAGAAGCCCAGTCGCGGGAAGTCCTGCCAATAGACGTTGGCGATGAAAACGTCGTCGTCACGCAGGCTCTCGCTGACGTCGTTGAGGCCGCTGTTGGTGTCCTTTTCCATACGCCGGAACCAGGCCAGGTTGTATTGGAACTGGTTGTTGTCGCGGGTGCCGAACAGGCGCACGCCGAAAGGCGCATCCTGGAACAGGAAGCCGCGGAAGTCGCTGGAGAAGGGCTGGATGCCGACCCGGACGGAGTCAAAATCGTAGCGGTCAGATACATCGCGCAGATGCTTGTCGACAAAGGCGGCCTGGATACCCACATGGTTGTCGTGGCGGGTACGGCCGTCGGCGGGATTCGCATTCACGCCGAGGATCTCATCAAGCTCGGTGTAGTTGTAGTTGAATACCGGAGTAAAGCGGTACTCCCAATCCGGCGGGCGGAACACGGTATCACCCTTGTAGTACACCAGCTCCACCGCCAGGTTCTGGTTGAACAGATGCTGCTCAGTGGACCCCAGGACATCAAGCGCACCGGCACTGCCCGTGCTCTGGCCGCCTACGGGCGTGGGCACCTCGCGCAGCTCCAGCACCGAATCGGAAATGGCGGTCACGTTGAAGAACCAGTCGTCATGGATGGGCTTGTCACCCTTGATCGTATTCTGGTTGTAGGGGTCCCACCAGTTGTCCTCGTAGCCCAGGCTGTCAACAATGCGCCAGCGATCGGGGATGGCCACCAGCTCGACATACTGCTCGGCGGTGGGTCGCGGAATGGGGGAATAGCGCCTCGGCAGGACCGTGCGCGGGGCCGCCGCCACCGGCACCTCCCGCAGCACCTCGCCTGTCTCCTCGTCTACAGTGACCTCGCGGTAGGCGCAGTCGCGGTTGGAGCCTCCGGCGCGGCGCCGGGTACTGCGGCCGCGGTCGCGGGGATCCAGGTCATCGCAGTAGACCAGCTCAGGCTCAGGCTCCTGGGCACTAGCGATGCCGGGCGCTGTGGCAAGACCCAGCAACAGCACCAGGCCCAGGGCAGAGAAACCCGCCATGGCGGGCGCAGTCAGTGATGGATGCTTGACCATGGCGTTCACTTCCCTGCGCACACGTTCTGTGCGTCACTGTTGATGAACGGCGTCTGCGGGCACTGTATATAGCGCAAGCGCACTCCCCCCGGCGTCAGCTGGTCGGCGCGGATCTCCGGCGGTGCGTTGTTGATACTGCCACCCAGGGCCTCACTGGCCTCATGTACGCCAAGGAAGGAGATCATGTCGTCCTGTTCTATACCGTCGCCGGACACGCCGATGCCGCCAATGAGGGTGTCGCCGCGATACACGGGCACGCTGCCAGGGAAAATCTGCAGCCCGTTGGCCACTCGCGGCTGCGCCGACTGGGCACAGTTGGCGCCGACATCGGTGTCACTGAGGCCCGCGACAAACACAATGTGGGCAATGATATTGTTGAACGCCAGATCCAGCTGCAAGCCGGAGGAGAACACGCTCCACTCGCTGTCATAGGATTTGCTGAAGGGGCCGTGGGGGTTGCCAATGATGCCGTCCGGATAGAACGGCCGCGACAGATTGCCGCCGGCGCGGCCGGAAAAGGCAGTGCCGTCGGTGAGCGCCTGGGGGCCGATAAACAGCTGCGCAGCATCCACATAGTCGCCGATATTGACTGTCGCCGCCGGGCTCAGATCGGGATTCAGGTACTGGGCCGGGGTGGTGATGCCGCGGAGGAAATCCGCCGCATCCCGGGAGGAGAACAGCACCGCGGTGCGCGCTTTCTGCAGGGACACATCAGCGCCAAACACCGGACCGTCACGGGTGCGCAACATTCCCAGAATTGCGCCGCGGCTGTCCACCACCGCTACCGTGACCCGAGCCGGCGTCCCGAGGGGCCGGCGGATCTGCGCGCGGGCGCGATTGGCAATGCCGATCGCACTGGCCAGCAGCTGCCGCACTTCTTCTGCAGTGAAAGCCTCTGCGCCGTCGGTCCCCGCACGGGGGGGATAGCGGTTGTTGTTGTCGCCATCGACAAAGATGAAGGCGTCCAGATCAGGAAAATCCGTGGCCGGACGGACGCCGGACTCGGGCTGACCGAAGGCCATGCCACGGCGGATCTCGGCGCTGCTGTAGCCCCGCACCGCCAGCAGCTCACCGGCCCCGGCGATACTGGCAAAATCCGGAGCCTGGACCGGGTCCACGGGCAGATCGCTGAGGCCCACATCACTGAAGCGGAAGACCTTGCCCTCGACCGTAATACGCTCTGCCCGCCGCTCCAGCGGCGCGATAAAGCCGAACGAGGCGGCGAGAGCAATCTGCTCGTCCAGATCCACGTCGCTGTCCAGCAGATTCTTGTCGATACTGTAGCGGCCGTCGGCAATGACCCCGACCCCGCCCACCGGCGTGCCGTCCTTGTACAGGGGAAACCCGCCCGGATCCGCCGCCAGGCCCAGGGGCGAGCGGCGCGGGCCAACGCCCAGGGCGGCGCCGCCGAGGGTAAAGTCGGAACAGGCCAGCTGACTGAACTGCACGCCAAACAGGGGCCCCGCCGGCTGATTGCGCTCCCCGGGGTTGAAGTGCTCCTGCACAATCTGGTTGGCGGTGCGGGTAGTGAAGGCATTGCCCTCGCTGGACAGATAGGCGCCGGTAATCGCCTTGGTGATAGCCGCCAGAGCATCTCCGCCCACCGCAACGGGCAGAATCACGCCCTCCAGACCCGAGGTGACCTGCACCGGGAAATCGGTCGCCAACTCCACATCGTTACTGTCATCGACCCCCGCCATGCGATATACCGCCAGCACGTTACCGACGCGGTCGACGACGGCGATGGTGGCGGCGGCTCCCAGCGCCTCAGCCTGATGCACCGCCTGGGCCAGAACCCGGCGCACATCGTCCTCGGTCAGAAAACTGCTGGCGGTAGCGCACTGGCCCTCGCAGGGCGCGTTGTCCGGCGCGGTATCCGGCGAACTGCCCGCGGTGCTGCCGCCACCGCCACCGCCGCCGCAGGCTGCGACCAGGACGACACCCAGGATACAGATCAGCTGCCGGATCATGGCGCTCCCCCCTGCAGTAGTGCGCTGTCGCGCGCCAGCCGCGACAGGGTCCCTTCTTGCGGATGGAAGGCGTGGCAGCTCACACAGTCCAGCGCTGCTGCGCCCTTGCCCTCGGCGTGACAGGCGAGGCAGTTATCCTGATTGGGCATGAGAATATCCTCGGCCGCATTCGACGTTGAGGCTTCGTGACAGGTCTCGCAGACCTGGTCAGGGTTGTCCGCCGCCTGGCTCTGGTGGCTGTGGTGATCAAACCGGGCCTGGGGATACCAGTCGCCGGTAAGGCGGATGGGCTGCACAAACCAGCGATCATTGATGTCGGCCAGACCCGTCTCCAGCACCTCGTGGCAAGTAATGCAGCCGGTATTGGCGAACTGGTACTCCGCTTCCTTGAGGGCTTCGGCGCGACCGCAATCAAGGCCGCTGCCTTCGCAGCTCGCGGCGGACTCGCGCTTGCCGGGCACCCGCCGCGGCTTCTCCGCCGCGCGCTGGCGGCGGAGCTCCGGGTCGGTAAATTCGCGGATAAAATGGGCTTCCATGGCGACGATCGCTGCCCGCAGGTCGCCGTGGGGCAACTCCAGCTCGGGCTCGAAAATGTCGAAGCTCAGGCCGTGGCAGCTGCGGCAGTGGGCGTCCATGGTGATCGGTTCGAAATGCTCGCCGTCGTCCTTGAGCGTGTGGCAGCTGGCGCACTCCAGCGCCGCGCCGGTACCCTCGTGCTGCACCTTGGCCGGGTCCAGGTGCACTTCATGAGTGAACTTGAGGTTGGAGGATTCCCGCAGGGGCTCAGTGCCCGGACGCACCCGCCGCACCTCCCAGCCGTGGGCCGCGCCGATACCCTGGGGCTCCAGCAGGGCCAGGCGGAAGGTCGGATGACCCGCTTCGGTAAAAGCCGTCACCGCTTCCATCGGCACCTTGCCCGCCACTTCCCAGGCGCCAGGGCCGGCGTGGCAATCCACGCACAGGCCCTTGTCGCGGCGGGAGATCATGGCCGGCTCATTGTGCTCCCGGTGGCAGGACGCGCAGCGGACCTCGGTAAAGGCATGCGCGTCGTGCACGGCAATGTCCACGTGCTCGGTCATGCTGCGATGACAGTCGAGACAGGCGCCATCCTGCACCATGACAAAAGGTTTCTGGTGGCAGGCCTCGCACTGCCGGGCAACCCCCGCTGCCTGGTGTGCCGACACCAGCGGGCCGCTGGACCACAGGTTGTCGCTGGGCAGGGGCGTGCTGCGCAGGGTATCGGCGACGTCGCTGCGCCACAGGCCCGCCGCGGGTATTACCAGCCCCAGTAGCAGCACCGCCAGTGCCAGGGCCCAGCTGGTCCTGCGCACGCTCCAGGTGTGCCGCTCCAGACTGACATCGCCGGCAAACATGCTCGCGGGCTTGCCCCGGGTCTGCAACTGCAGGGCAAAGTCAAAGCCCTGCGGTGCGGGGATCACCTCCAGCGCATAGCCCGGCAGCTCGAATGCGTCGCCCACCGCCAGCGTAGCCTTGTTGCTGGCCACGCCGGCCACAGTAATCACAGGGCGCCGGGCGGTGATACGACCGCCACCATCACCGCTGGCCTGGATAGTGACGTCGCCACCAACCCCCGGCAGGGGCACCATGGCGCCGGGCTCTCCACCCAGCGTGAGCTTGTCGCCCTGGTATTCTGTTTCCAACGCTTCGCCGCTAGCGCGACCGGTCAGTTTGCGAACCAGAAAATACATCGGGCTACCAGTAGATGAAGACTGTAACGATATGAACCACCAGCGCCACCAGCAGGCCCATCGTCAAGGGAATATGAAAATACAGCCAGATCTTCATCAGGCCTCGCAGCTGGACCTCGCGGCGGAGCTGACTGAGCAGCACCTGGCGCCGACCAAACAGGCCCAGCAGCTCGTTGAGCACCTCCGCCTCGGATTGCTTGCGGGCGTCGGGGATACGCCTGGCGAGATGGCGGATAACCACCTCCTGCTCCACATTCGGCACGGCCTGGGACTTCTGGCTGTCATTGCCGGGGACCATGACGCGGGAGCGGTCGCGGGCCAGCAGCTGCTGCCAGGCAGAGCCACCGACCCGGGTCAATTCCAGGGCGCTGATCATCAGTGACTGCAGGTTGGCATCACAGCGCTGGGACGTGTCGCGGATGCGGGCGTCGATTTTGGCCAACTCATCAAGGCGTCCATCCTGGCCGCCGCCGGACTGGACCGTGATGAGCCGCCCGGGAAGGTGCATGTAAGCGTAAAGGCCGTAGAAGCCCGAGAGAACAACCAGGCACATCAGCACGTAGGCCAGGGTGTGCACATTGAGGCCAAACTGCAGCGCGCAGTGCAGTGTGGCCACCACCAGCAGTACCGTGCCCAGGTACACGTGCGCCGAAGCCCAGCCCTGCACCGTGCCGGCAGTGGACTTGTAGCTGCGCTTGCGCACCCCCAGCAGGCTCAGCCAGACGATGAGCAGCGCACCCAGGGTACCCAGCACGTAGCCCTGCCAGGTACCGCCATTGGGGGGTTGCGCGGCATTGCTGCCGCCCTGGGTGAGATACAGGGCAACGCTGAGCAGCAGCAGCGCCAGCCCCCATTTCAGGTAGCGGTATTGCTGCCAGCTGAGCAGACTCTCACGCATCCTCAGCGCGCCTCGACCAGGGCGACAAACTGCTCCGGAGACAGGCGCATCGCGGCGCCCGTGGGGCAGGCCCGCACGCAGGCGGGACCTCCGGCCTGGCCCATGCAGGCATCGCATTTCACCGCTTTCTTGCCGCGTTCCTTGTCGGCGGCCGCCGGGGTAAAGGTTTCAGGCTGGCCCGGGCCCGAACCGCGCCCGAACAACAGCCAGGACAGCAAGCCGGGTTTGGGCGGAGCCGCATAGCTGAGCTTGATGGCGTCGTAGGGGCAGTTGGTTTCACAGTTGCCGCAGCCGATGCAGCTGTCGGTGATGAAGACTTCGCCGTTGGCGGAGCGGCGGATGGCATCCGGCGGGCAGTCCTTCATGCAGTGCGGCAGCTCGCAATGGCGACAGGAAATCGGCACATGCAGATTGGCGAAGGAGGGACCGGCGGCGCGGTTCAGGCGCGACAGGCCGTTGTGGGTCTCCGCGCAGGCGCGTTCGCAGTTGTCGCAGCCCACGCACAGGGATTCATCGATCACCAGGGCGTTGGTGGCCTCGCCCAGACCCTGTTCCATGAGGAAGCCGATGGAACGGGCAGCTTCAGGCTGGGAGGCCATGGCGTTGGTCTTCTCCAGCAGCAAGCTCAGGCGCCCCTGCAGGACGGCAACGTGCTCCGGCTGGCTGTTGACCAGAGCCAGGAACTCCGCCCGCCTGACCTTGATCGTCTCGGTGCGTACCGCGGCCACAGCGGTATCCCGTCGCAGGGGTGCGCCCATCAGCGCCATCTGTCCCACCAGGTCACCGGAATGGTGCTGCGCCACCACCATGTTCGCGCTGCCCCGGGAGAGCACCACGGTACCGCTGCGGATCAGGTGCAGGCAGTCGCCCTCCTCGCCTTCGGCAAACAGGGTCTGGCCCGCGTTGAAGCGGCAGGTTTCCACCTGGCCGGCAATCGCAGACAGCTCCGCCAACGGCAGCTTGGGACGGAACGCGGCCTGCAGCGCACGCACGATAAAGATGCGGTCGATGCCCTTGCGCACCTCCTCATTGGAGTTCATCAGCTTGACCATGATCCGCCGCGGCGTCTCGATGAGGATTGCGTCTTCGCTCACCACCGCGTCACCCTGGCGCGGGCGGCCCGAGATCAGGCTCATCTCGCCGAAGAACTGGCCCGGCTTGAGCGTGTGCCAGGGGCCGTCCTGCTCCAGCTGCAGCTTCACTTCCCCCTCCACCAGGGTATAGAACGTGGTGCTGAACTCGCCGTTGCGATAGACCGGCTCGCCGGCGGGAATGAATACGGTGGAGCGCTCGCCCTTCTGTTCCGCGCGGGCGAGATCCGCCGCCGGCAGACTGACCAGGATCCGGCTCTCAATAATCAGCTCACGGAAAGCCAGGGGATTCATGCGCCGGAACATCGGGATGCGCTGCTGGTACAGCTCCAGCACATCTTCCGCATCCATCACATACGGCAGACCGGAGAACTGGTCCTGCAGCAGCGGATAGTCGGCGGGCTTGGTATTCTTGCCGTGGATGAACTCGATAACGTCATAGCCCTGGTTCATCGCCTGCTTGATCAGCGGATAACCGCCCAGGGCACCGATGATGTAGAGGCCTGGCACGTTGCTCTGATAATGGCGGTCCACATCCGGCACCGCGTCGGCGCTGGGGCTGCTGATCACGATGCCGCAGGACTCGACGAAGCTGCGCGGCGGGATGGTACCCAGGCGAGCAATAATGCGGTGGCATGCCAGGCGCTCTTCACCCGCGGGCGTGTTGAGAATGATGGCGCCCATCTCGCCGGGACCGGCAGGCAGTTCGACCCCGGCTACCCCGGCTTCATAGCGGCAGTGGAAGGGTCTGCTCTTGTCGTTGATCGCCGCCAGCACGGCATTCAGGTTGCCGTCCTTGGCGCGGCTGAATTCGTTGCGCCGATTGATGATGTAGACCGTGTTGTAGTCGGACAGGGCGATGGCGTTTTCAATGGCGGCATCACCAGCGCCCACCACGACAATGGTCTCTTTCTTGAAATCTTCCGGATCATCGAGGGTATAACGGACGAAGTCGGATTCGCCGTCACCCTGCACACCCAGGCTGCGTGGATTGCCCTGGGTGCCGATGGACAACACCACGTGTTCAGCTTGTATTTCATCACCGGATTGCAGCGTGAGCACAAATTCGCCGCGGCTGCCGCTGATGCCGGTGACATCGCTGTCGTAACGGATATTGAGGCCGGCATCGATGCTGCCCTGCCAGGCGCCGAGAATCTCTTCCCGCTTGCCGGCAACAAAGGGCACCGGACTGCGCAGGGCAAGAAACCCCGGCTCGTCCATGACATGCTTGCCTTTCTGGTATTTCTGGATGGTCTTGGCGAAGATCGAGAAGCCTTCCAGCAGGACATAGCTGGGGCTGGTGGCGCCCGCTTCGCGATCGTACTCAGCCGCCCTGCCCGCGGCACTGAGACCCGCGGGCCCCGCGCCCACGATTGCGATGTGGCACCTCTTCCCCAAGAGAAAATCCTTGTCTTAGCTTATTATGACCAGCTGCGAGCCGCGTTGAACCCGCCGTAATTACTATAGACGGCGAATCGGGGATTGCCCAAAAAATTTTCTTTTCCTGCGAACTGCAAGCGCGGGGCTTACTCCACCGCGGCCAGTGCCTCCGACAGTTTCGACACGGCGAGCACCTGCATGCCCTTGATCTCGCCCCGCGGCGCATTCGCGCGCGGCACAATGGCGCGGCGAAAACCGTGCTTGGCGGCTTCTGCCAGCCGTTCCTGGCCGCTGGGTACGGGGCGGATTTCGCCCGACAGCCCGACTTCGCCAAAGATCACCATGTCCCGCGGCAGCTGCCGGTCGCGGAAGCTGGAGACGATGGCCATCAGCAGGGCCAGATCGGCGCTGGTCTCCAGCACCTTGACCCCGCCTACCACATTGGCGAACACGTCCTGGTCGCCCACCTGCAAACCACCGTGGCGATGGAGTACCGCCAGCAGCATGGCGAGACGGTTCTGCTCCAGGCCCACCGCTACCCGCCGCGGGTTACCCAGGGCGCTGTCGTCTACCAGCGCCTGGATTTCCACCAACAGCGGCCGGGTGCCTTCCCAGACCACCATCACCGCGCTGCCGGAGGCGGGTTCGCTGCTGCGGTCGAGGAAAATCGCGGAGGGGTTCCTGACCTCGCGCATCCCCTGCTCGGTCATGGCGAAAACCCCCAGCTCGTTGACCGCGCCGAAACGGTTCTTCTGCCCGCGCAGGGTACGGAAGCGCGAGTCGTGGTCGCCTTCCAGCAGGATGGAGCAGTCAATCATGTGCTCCAGTACCTTGGGGCCCGCCAGTGAGCCATCCTTGGTGACGTGGCCCACCAGGAACAGCACGGTACCGGTCTGTTTGGCATAGCGGGTCAGAAAGGCCGCGCACTCCCGCACCTGGGAGACGCTGCCGGGTGCCGAATTGAGATCGTCCGAGTGCACCACCTGGATGGAATCCACCACCAGCACCCGTGGCCGATACTTCTCGGCCGCGGCGATAATGGCTTCCACATTGGTCTCCGCCATCAGGCGCAGCTTGTCCGTGGCCAGACCCAGGCGCCGGGCGCGCATTGCCACCTGCTGCAGGGATTCCTCCCCCGTGATGTACAGCGCCTCCATGCCCGCTGCCAGGTGGCACATGGTCTGCAGCAGCAGGGTGCTCTTGCCGGCGCCAGGGTTGCCGCCGACCAGGATGGCCGAGCCGGGCACCAGGCCGCCGCCCAGCACCCGGTCAAACTCTTCCGCGCCGCTGGAGAAGCGCGGCAGATCGTCCAGGTCGATATCCGCCAACAGCCGCGCCTCCGCGAGGGTACCGGTATAGCCGCCGCGACTGCCGCCGGCACGGCCCGATGCGGCGCTGCGGGCGCCCGACACAGAGGCCCCCAGCCGCACTTCGGAGAGGGTATTCCAGGCGCCGCAGTCGTTGCACTGGCCCTGCCATTTGGCGTAGTCCGAGCCACAGTCATTGCACACGAACGCGGTTTTGCTCTTGGCCATGCCCTGTACTGCTCCTGTTCCCGGGAAAAAACCTGCTGCCCGGCTATCGGTTGCCGGATGAGCTCGGTATCCTAGTGGATGCGCTCGCCCAACACTACCGGAATGCCCATGTCAGACGCCTCCATCGTTCCCGAACAGCCCCTGGCGTTCTCACCCGGGCTGGCGGCGACGATAGGCCTGGAAGAAGCGATCCTGCTGCAGCTGCTGGGCGCCCTGTTCACACACCGCCAAGCAAGCCACAGCGACGGCTTTGCCTGGCTGGCCGTGGAGCGGGACTTCCTTCTGCGCCAGCTGCCCTTCTGGACTGCGACGGACCTCCACCGCATCAGCCGCAGTCTGGCCGACAAGGGCGTGATCCTGCTGCAGTCTCCACCGCTGCACAGCCACGGAGAGCTGGTGTTCGCCCTGAACGAGCCCCTGCGCAAACCGCAGCCTAGCCCGCATGCCCTGGCGCCACAGACCGCGACCCCACGCCGGGGCGCAGGGCAGCTGCCACCCAACTGGTCACCCAGCGAGGACCTGCTGCAGCTGCTGACCCTCAACAACAACATACCCCGGCAGTTCGCCCTCGACCAACTGGAGGATTTCATCTTTTACTGGCGCGAGCGCGGCGAACCCAGTCACGCCTGGGAAAACAAGTACCGCCAGCACGTGATCAGCAGCTGGCGCCGGCAGCAGCAGCTGGAGGCCGAGGCCTTCCGCATCGATCATCACCAGGAACTGGACAACCACTGGCGCCCCAGCCGGGACGCGCTGGAGATCATGCTGCGCAGCGGCGTGGAGCGGGAGTTCATTGACGAGGCCATCCCAGAGTTCATTCTCTACTGGCGCGAGCGCGGCACTGCGCCGAAAGAACTGAACTCGAAATTCATCCAGCACATTCGTATCCAGTGGGCCAAGTACACCTCCAGCATGACCCACAGCACCGAGCCCAGGCGCATCTCCGAGGACTGGCAGCCGGACGCCGATGTCTTTGATATTCTGCGCCTGTCACACATTGACGAGAACTTCGCCCGCACATTGCTGCCGGAATTCATCGTCTACTGGCGCGACAGCAACCAGGCGCACACGTCCTGGAACAGCAAGTTCCTGCAGCACGTGAAGTTCCACTGGGCCAAACAGCACCGCATTGAACAGGCAGGGCACAGCCATGAGCAAGGACAAGGATCTCATCGAACGGGTCGCACGCGGGATCGCAGCCTCGCCGACGACCTCAGCGACACCTCCTGGGCGGAGTAAAGAAGCAGCCGACGGGCGCCGCCAGGTCTCCGAGGCCCACGTCGAGGCGATCAACCAGGTCTTTGCCCTGTTCCGGCTGAATTATCACAACCAGTACTACGCCGCCTACCCGGACGCCGAGCAGCTCAAGCAGATCAAGAAGCTATGGCTGGAATCCCTGGCCGAGTACCCGGTGGAACAGATCCTCCGCGGCGCCCGTCACGCCATCGAAAACAGTGAGTATTTACCCACCCTGCACCGCATGCTGGAGTGCTGCCGGGAAGGTATTGCCGGACTGGGGTTGCCGGAGCCCTACCAGGCCTACCAGGAAGCCTGCCGCGCCCGCAGCCCACGCTCGGCCCAGGCCTGGAGCCACCCGGCGGTGTATCTGGCCGGCCGCGACAGCGACTGGTTTTTCCTCGCCAACAACCCGGAGCGGGTGACCTGGCCGGTATTTCGCCAGCACTACCAGGACTACTGCACCCGGGTCCTGCGCGGGGAACATCTGACCGTCCCCGAAGAGGCAGCGCTGGAGCAGCACGCGCCGGAGCCCCTGAGCACTGAGCAGCAGCTGGCTCAACTGAAAAAGCTGCGCGAGTCTGCCAATTTGTAAAAAGCTCGTTTTTTGCTTCGGCCAGCCTTGGACCCGGCGCGCATTGCCTGCTACCTTCATGACTGCTACGCATGCAGAACCGTCTAATAATAACCAAAGGTAGAACCCGATGAACAACCAATCCAAGACCTTGCTGGCCGCACTGCTGGCGTTCACCCTTGTGGGCTGCAGCGACAGCAGTGATGAGCGACCCGTCGCCGAGCTGCCGCCCGAACCCGAGCCCAACCCCTGTGATGGCACCGAAACAGAGAGCTCGCGCCTGTTCCTGCAGCAGCTGACCGACAGCAGCGTCATCATCAAGTGGCGCGGTGACGCCGATGCAGCCTGCATTGGCACCAGCGCCACCAATCTCGCCACCCGTATTGCAGCCACGGCAACGGCAGGAGATCACAAGGAAGCGCTGGTAACCGGCCTGTCCGCGCAGACCACCTATCACTACTCCATTGGCGGCGCGCCCGAAGCTCCAGCCGGCCAGCACTTCACCACGGCACCTGCGAGGGGCGCGCTGCCCGCCAGCGGCGCAACCCGGCTCTGGCTTATCGGCGACTCCGGCACCGGAGGCGACGATGAGCGGGAGGACTACGAAGGCGACGCGGCTGAGGTGCTGGCTGGCCTGCAGACCTTTGTCGAGGCCGATGGCAAGCCGGTGGACCTGTTCCTGATGCTGGGCGATAACGCCTATGCCGTGGGCAGCGACTTCAACTACCAGCAGGCGGTATTCGACATCTATCCCGACCTGCTCAAGACCACGTCACTGTGGCCCACCATCGGCAACCACGAGATGGGCATCGGCTTCCTGTTTGGCAGCCTGGCCATCGCCGGACTGGGCACCTCCGCTGATCCCGACTCCTGGCAGGAAACCAAGGAATCCGAACCCGGCCGCATGCCCTATTTGGATATATTCTCACTGCCCGCCCAGGCCGAGGCCGGGGGCGTCCCCAGCGGCACCGAACAGTACTACTCTTTTGATTATGGCAATGTCCACGTGGTCAGCCTCGATTCGCAGCTGTCGGCCCGGGACCCGGAGCAGCTGGCAGCCATGCAGGACTGGCTGATCGATGATCTTGGCAGCAACGATCTGGACTGGACCGTGGTGATCTTCCATCACCCGCCCTACTCCAAGGGTGCCAACCACGACTCCGACGACGCCGCCAAACTGAACGGCTTCGACCTGCCGCAGCAGGATATGCGCGAGAAGTTTGTGCCCATCTTTGACGAGTACGGCGTGGACGTGGTCTACAACGGCCATTCCCATTCCTATGAGCGCAGCTACTACATCACCAGCCATACCGGGAAATCCGATACCTTTTCCTTTGCCGAGCACGCCGAGTTGATCGACGGCGATCCGACACGGCCCGCCTCCGGCCGCGGCGACGAAGGCTACGCCCAGCTCAGCCCCACCAGCGGCGGCGTCAATGACCGGGTGGTCTACAGCGTGGTAGGCAACTCCGGCAAGGCCGACAAGAACGCGGGCAGTCTCACTGCGCCGGAAGTCTGGTTGCAGCACCCCGCCCACATCGAGCAGCCGGCGGACACCCTGGATCCTCCCCGGCGCGGACTGCCCATCCTGGGTTCGGCAGTCATTGATGTGACCGACTCCACGCTGGTGCACTCCTTCATCGACGTCAACGGTGAAGTGCTTGATCAATTCACCATTTCCCGGTGAGCGTCATGGCTTTCCGCTCCCCCATGATCCTCTGCCTGAGCCTGCTGCTGGCAGTGCAGGCAGTGGCCCACCCGGGCCACGATGAGCAGCTGGCGGCCGTCAACGAGGCCATGGCGGCCGCACCGGATGAGCAGTCGCTGTACCTCCAGCGTGGCACCATCTACGCGGAGATCGGCCACTACCCTGAAGCCCTGCAGGACTTCAACCGGGCCCGCGAACTGGGCCCCGAGGAGATGGTGGACTTTGCCGAGAGCGTGATGCACTACCGCAAGGGCGACCGCGGTACTGCCGCACGCCTGGTCGACAAACACATCTCGCGCTTCCCCAATGACCCCGGTGGCTATGAGCATAGGGCACTGATCGCCCGGGAAGACGGCAACCACGCCCAGGCCCTGGCGGATCTGCGCACCTATTTCACCCTGCGGGAGCGACCCAACCCGGGCCTGTATGTCTCTGCCGCGCGCATGCTGCACCAGGATGGCAGGACCGGCGATGCCATCGCCGTGCTGGATCTGGGTCTGGAGCAGCTCGGCACCATTCCCCAGCTGCAGCGCTATGCCATCGAGCTGGAGCTGCAGCAGTCACAGCCCGAAGCCGCCATCCGTCGCATGGAGAGCCTGCGCGGTCCGCTCCGGGACAGCACCAGCTGGAAACTGGACATGGTGGATTTGCTGCTTGCCGCCGGCCGCAAGGACGAAGCCACAACCCTGCTGCAGGCTGCGCGGGAACAGCTGCAGGATCAGCACGCCACGCCCGCCCGGAAGGTGTTGGAGGATCGGGCCGCGGCACTGGCCGCGGCCCTCCTGGCCTGACAATACCCGGCGGAAGACAGACCGCCTTTGACCGCCGGCGTCAGGGTAGCGCTGCCCCCTGATACTCGAGGCAGTGCAAAGTCTCGCCCTTGAGCACGGCTTTCAGAATACCGGTATTACCGATGGGGTTCTGCATGGCCTGCGCAGCGGTCAGCTCATCGCACAGGGTTGGCACGATAAACATGATGATGCCACCGTGTGTCACCACAACAACCCTGCTGTCGGATTCTTCGCCGTGGGTCTCCACCAGACGCTGCCAGAACGGCAGGAAGCGTGCCCGCACGTCGTCAAGCGTCTCGCCGCCCTCACTGTGCGCGCTCACCTGGCCCTCCGCCCAGAGGCGGAAGACCGGCAGAGCGTCCTGGCGCAGGTCGGGGGCGTCGCCAAAGCTCACCTCCACTGTCTCGGGCGCAAGGCGCACAGGCACGCCGGTCTGGAAGGAGATGGCGTCTGCCGTCTGCAGGGTGCGCAGGCGGGTGCTGCTGTAGAGATAATCCACCCGGATATCCGCAAACAGTTGCCCGAGTGTCACCGCCTGCGCTACCCCAAGCGCCGTCAGCGGGTAACTCACTCCCGCATCAGGGACCGGCAGAGGACCGCGCGTGGTGTTGAACTCACTCTCTGCATGACGTACGAACCAAATCTCGGCTGACCACGCCATTGAACTCAGTGCGGTGGCCAGCAGCACAAGTACTGTGCGCACTGCGCCGGCGCGAACACCGGGCAGGTGGCGCATACCGCTACGCTGCATTCTCATGACAACATCCTCATGTCCGCCAGGGCCAGCACCCGCGCTCAGAACCGCAGAGTAAGGTCAACGCCATAGGTACGCGGGGTTCCATACCAGGCAACATTCGCTCCGGAGAAGCCGGTGGCGTCGAGGGTCGCAGTGAAGTACCGGTACTCCTTGTCAAAAATATTGCGACCCCATAGCGCCACCTCCAGCCCGGCACCGCCAAAGCTGAAGGGGATGTCCTCCAGCGTGAGGCGTCCATTGACCAGTGTGTAAGAGTCAGTCTCTTCCGTCGCGAGTGCGCTCACCAGCATGGAATCACTGTAGGCAAAATCCACTCTGGCGCGCGGCGAGCCGAAGCGGGTTGCGGGGAACTGGTAGTCGAACGCGGCGGTCGCTGCATGCTTCGGCGTCAACCCCCCTTCAGGCTGAAAGAACTCATCGCGCACCTGGTCAGGTGCGAGGTCAAAGAAGGGGTTGCGCACCAGGGGTGAGTCAACATCGGTATAGGCATAGTTCAGCGTCACAATGAGTCCCGGCATGGGTGCCAGCTCAAAATCGGCCTCAAGTCCACGGATCTTCACCGTGTCATCTATGTTCACCGTCTCGGAAACCGAGGGGTTGAAGGGCGAGGTGAAAGTGAACTGCTGGTCGTCATAGTCCATGTGGTAAGCGGCGAGATTCAGGCGGGCACGGCCTTCGAGGAAGCTCATCTTGTGTCCAAGCTCCCAAGCCATGACTTCCTCATCGCCAAAGGGCGCATACGACTCCGAGCGTGAATTTGCACCACCTGCGCGGTAGGCTGTACTCCAGCGCAGGTAGCTATTCATATCGTCGTTCCACCGGTAGGCAAAGACGAGCAGGGGGTCGGTGCGATCAGAGTCAAACTCAAAGGTTCGATCCGTGCCCACCAGAGCGCCGCTCTTCTCGTCGTCCGTATAGCGCAGGCCGAAGGTCAGGTCCACGCGGTCTCCAGCTACGGGCGGAGTCCAGGTAGCCTGGGCAAAGAGCGCCTTGGAGGTCGCTTCGGCTTCGCTACCTCTGGAGGGCCGCAGCAGCCCGAGCGGTTCAACAGCAGTGCCATCGTTAATGTAACGGAGGGTCCACAAGGTATCCGCCGTGTCGGCCATGTCCTCCTTGAAGTAGAAGGCACCGAGCACATACTGCAAACGCTCGGTATTGCCGAGCAGCTGCAATTCCTGGCTGACCTGGTCCTGCTCGACCGTGGCCAGGCTGTAGCGTCCGGTCCAGTTAAAGCCGCGGCCTGTTACGTCTGGCCCCACAAATGAGCCTGCCCACTGATCCTTCTGATCCTGATCAAGATCACGATAGGCGGTGATCGATTTCAGGGTTATTGAATCACTCAACTCCTGGGCAATGTGCAGCGTATGGCCCTCCACTTTTGCCACACTCGGCCGCAGG
>JBLRXF010000008.1:0-21718 GCA_047920875.1 Haliea sp.
CGTGAACGCACTACCGCCATCATCGCCGGGTCCCCGGTAAATTTGCGCTCCAGGTAGAGCAGATTGAACATGTAACGGACCATGTCCCGGTGTTCTGGCGGGTGCTGGTTATGCAGCACCATGGCCAGCGTATCAAGCCCCAGCTTGATCCCTGGCAGGCCACCATAGATCGCCTCGACGCTGTCAGTGTCGAAGGCGAACAAGCTGTTCAGGGACGCCTGCAGGAACTCTGGCGGGCAGGAGCCGGTGCGCGACATCTGGTCCACCAGGCGCGCGGCCTGGGCCACGCCGGCCAGGGCGATTGTCTGCTGATCCAGCGCGCTGCGCCGGGCGCGGCCCGCTTCAATGGGTGCGTTCAATGATGCCTCCTCCCAGACAGCGCTCGCCGCTGTAGAAAACCACCGACTGTCCCGGCGTGACCGCGCGCTGTGGCGCATCAAAGCTCACTTGGCAGCCTTCGCCAGCGGCCGTTACCGTGCAGGCCTGGTCCGCCTGCCGATAGCGTACCTTGGCCGTGCAGCGTAGCGGCAGGGCAGGCGCCTCACCGGCAATCCAGCACAGCTGCCCCGCCTGCAATGTGCTGCTGAACAGGGCGGGGTGGTTGTTGCCCTGCGCGACCAGCAAAACATTGTGTTCCAGATCCTTGGTCACGACATACCAGGGTGCGTCGTCATGGTTGGCCAGGCCACCAATACCCAGACCCTGACGCTGGCCTATGGTGTGGTACATCAGGCCCTGGTGGCGCCCGAGCAGTTCACCCTCAATGCTGTGAATCTCGCCAGGCTGCGCGGGCAGGTACTGCTGCAGGAAATCCTTGAAGCGGCGCTCGCCAATGAAACAGATGCCAGTTGAGTCTTTTTTGCTGTGCGTTGCCAGGCCCTGGGCCTGCGCGAGAGCTCGCACTTCGGGCTTCTCAATGTCGCCCACGGGGAACAGCGACTGCGCCAGCTCCCGGTGCCCCACGGCGTGCAGGAAGTAGCTCTGGTCCTTGTTGCTGTCCAGCCCGCGCAGCAAGGTTGCCTTGCCCTCAAATTCGCCGCGTCTGGCGTAATGCCCGGTGGCGATGCAGTCTGCGCCAAGCATGAGGGCATAGTCCAGAAAGGCGCGAAACTTGATTTCGGGATTGCAGAGAATGTCCGGATTGGGAGTGCGGCCGGCGCGGTATTCCGCGAGGAAGTGCTCGAACACGTGATCCCAGTACTCTGCGGCAAAGTTGGCGCCGTGCAGGGTAATGCCCAGCTTGTCGGCTACGGCCTGTGCATCCGCGTAATCTTCCTTCGCGGTGCAGTATTCGGTGCCGTCATCCTCCTCCCAGTTTTTCATGAACAGGCCTTCGACCCGGTAGCCCTGCTCCTTGAGCAGCAGCGCGGCGACCGAGGAGTCGACGCCGCCGGACATGCCGACAATCACTGTAGTGGCTGCATTGAAACTCATGGCGGTGCAATCAGATCCAGCGGATAACGGAGCCCGCTGCGGTGCTGCTCGACAGCGGCCAGCACCAGCGGGCTGCGCATTCTAGCAGAGTTGGCCAGGATTGCCTCGTAATCCAGCCAGTGTACGGCGATGATGTCCGGGTCCAGTTGCGCATCGGCCTGGTGCTGCAGTGCCCGGGCAGAAAAGGTTGTACGGTAGTAGGTCACGTCATTGCCCGGCGCAGTGTACAGCGCGAGGCCCAGCACGCCCTCCAGAGCTACGCGCCAGCCGGTTTCTTCGAGCGTTTCCCGCAGTGCGGCCTGCTGCAGGGATTCCCCCCGCTCAAGATGACCCGCCGGCTGATTGAACACGATCCGGCCGCTGCTTTTATCCCGCTCTTCCACAAGTAGATAGTGGCTGTCCCGCTCAACAACCGTAGCCACGGTGACGTGGGCATGCCAGGGATTCATTGCTGTTTTCTCCGTGACTTTGGCCGTGGTTTGCCCCGTTCGGCGGCCACTTTGGGGCCGGGGCGGTGCACGGTTAACCGACGGTGCTCTCCCGGAGCCAGGCCCTCGAGGGTCCAGTCGCCCACCCGGTAGCGTATCAGGCGCAGAGTGGGGAGGTTCACCGCCGCAGTCATGCGGCGAACCTGGCGGTTACGGCCCTCGCGAAGGCTGATCTCCAGCCAGCTATCGGCTACGGTCAGGCGCTGGCGTACGGGCGGGTCGCGGGGCCAGAGCCCCTCGGGCTCGGCCATGCGGCGTACCCGGGCAGGCAGGGTGGGGCCGTCCTTGAGCTCAATACCGCTTTGCAGGCGTGCCAGGGCAGCATCGTCTGCAACGCCCTCGACCTGCACCCAGTAGGTTTTCCACAGTTTGTGGCGCGGGTTGGCGATCTGCTGCTGGAGTTGGCCGTCATCGGTCAACAACAGCAGGCCTTCGGAGTCATAGTCCAGGCGTCCCGCCACCCGGAAGCCCGGTGCCTGCAGATAATCCGCGAGTGTTGCCCTGTAGGATCCCGGTCCTCCGGGCGATCCCTGCCCATCGCCCGCAGAGCGGGCTCCCACAGTGTGATGCCCCTGTAGGGGCGCGGTCTCCGCGCGATCGCCGGCAGAGCGGGCTCCCACAGTGTGATGCCCTTGTAGGAGCGCGGTCTCCGCGCGATCGCCCGCAGAGCGGGCTCCCACAGTGTGATGCCCCTGTAGGAGCGCGGTCTCCGCGCGATCGCCCGCAGAGCGGGCTCCCACAGCAGGGCGGGCCCCAACCGGTTCGCGGTCACTGAACTGGCTCAGCACCTGAAAGGGCTTGTTGAGGAGAATAAGCGTCGACATGGCAACTCCGCGTTGCGGCCAAAAAACTGCCTCCGGTTCAGCAGAACCAGCGGGAAGCTGGTACACTAGCCGCCGTTTTAACGGGGCATCCGTCTAGGATACCGCACCCCGAGATTCAATGGACCCACATCTACGGAGAACACTCTATGGGCTACAAGCATATCCAGGTGCCAGCGACCGGCGAAAAAATCACGGTCAACAGCGACTTCAGCCTGAACGTCCCCAACAACCCGATCATCCCCTACATCGAAGGCGACGGCATCGGCGTGGATATCAGCCCGGTCATGATCAAGGTGGTGGACGCCGCGGTCGACAAGGCCTACGGTGGCGAGAAAAAGATCTCCTGGATGGAAATCTATACCGGTGAGAAAGCCGCTGAATTGTACGACGGCGACTGGTTCCCCGAAGAAACCCTGGCAGCCATCAAGGAATATTCCGTGGGCATCAAGGGCCCGCTGACTACCCCGGTTGGCGGCGGTTTCCGCTCCCTGAACGTGGCCCTGCGCCAGGAACTGGACCTGTACACCTGCCTGCGCCCGGTGCGCTGGTTCGAGGGCGTGCCCTCCCCGGTGAAGGACCCCGGCGCGTGCAATATGGTGATCTTCCGCGAGAACTCCGAAGACATCTACGCCGGTATCGAATACCAGGCCGGCACGCCGGAAGCACAGAAAGTCGTTGATTTCCTGATCAAGGAAATGGGCGCGACCAAGATCCGCTTCCCGCAGGAAGTGGGCATCGGCATCAAGCCCGTCTCTGAAGAAGGCACCAAGCGCCTGGTACGCAAGGCCTTCCAGTACGCGATCGACCAGGACCTGCCCTCCGTGACCCTGGTGCACAAGGGCAACATCATGAAGTTCACCGAAGGCGCCTTCCGCGACTGGGGCTATGAGCTGGCCCAGGAAGAATTCGGCGGCGAACTGCTCGACGGCGGCCCCTGGGTGAAATTCAAGAACCCGAAGAGTGGCAAGGACATCATCGTCAAGGACGTGATCGCCGACGCCATGCTGCAGCAGATCCTCACCCGCCCCGGTGACTACAGCGTCATCGCCACCCTGAACCTGAATGGCGACTACCTGTCCGACGCCCTCGCGGCCCAGGTCGGCGGCATCGGCATCGCTCCGGGCGCCAACCTGTCCGACACCATCGCCCTGTTCGAAGCGACCCACGGCACCGCGCCCAAGTACGCCGGCCAGGACAAGGTCAACCCCGGCTCCCTGATCCTCTCCGCGGAAATGATGCTGCGCCACATGGGCTGGAATGAGGCCGCGGACCTGATCATCAAGGGCATGAATGGCGCCATCCAGAAGGGCACGGTCACCTATGACTTTGAGCGTCTGATGGAAGGGGCGACTCTGGTGAGCTGTTCCGAGTTTGGGCAGAAGCTGATCGACAATATGTAATTCCGTTCGCGGCGTTACTCTGAAGGGCTCGTGGAAACGCGGGCCCTTTTTTTGTTCGGTTGATTCTGTCGATTCCGGTGGCGAGCGCGATCACCCGGTGGGCCATCCGGGAAACGCTACAAGCACATCCATGTGCGCTCGGAGACGGCCATCCATGGCCGTCTACGTTCCCGGATGGCCCACCGGCCGCTCCCGCTCTTCATGTCAACCCTACCAGTGATATCCAAGGCCTGGACAGTGCGCGGGAGGCGGGGAACCTGGGGCTTCTCCGGACCGTATGCGACATGGATGTCGCATCCGAGCCTACATGGACGTATTTACGGCGTGTCCGGAGAAGCCCCAGGTTTCGCGCCGACCTCCCCAACGCGACCTCCCCTCCCGAGCCTATCCAAAGCGTGTCCGGGGAGGCGCAGGTTTCGCAGCGACCTCCTGCCGCAGAGGATTGATTGGTTCGCTCAGGTCCTGGGGCGACCCCCACCGTCATGCAGACTTGAATTGACTTATAATGAGCCCATATCCACTATTTGGTCATGGCAACAACATGAGAGGGAAGGCGTGAACGAGGTACCTGTAGTCGGACAGTGGCGCATGTCTGCCGGCGACGAGCAGCGCGACAACGAAGGCGGCCTGGCGCTGCAGGAGTCCAAACCGGAACTCAAGAAGCCGCCCCTGTTCAAAGTCATATTGCTGAATGACGACTACACCCCCATGGAATTCGTGGTCGAGGTGCTGGAAGTGTTCTTCCGCATGAATCGCGAGCAGGCGACCCAGGTCATGTTGACAGTCCATACCAAGGGCAAGGGCGTATGTGGTATCTACACCAGGGATATTGCCGAGACCAAGGCGGCCCAGGTCAATCAGTACGCGCGGGAGAACCAACACCCGCTGTTATGCGAAATCGAGGCATCGGAGGGCTAAAGGCCCGGGAGTGGTAAGGTATGCTGAGCAAGGACCTGGAACTGACGCTGAACGAGGCATTTCGGGAAGCACGGGGCAAACGTCACGAGTTCATGACAGTGGAGCACCTGTTGCTGGCGCTGCTGGACAACAACGATGCGATTCGCGTCCTCAATGCCTGCGGTGCCGATATCAAGGCCCTGCGAGGCGATCTGGTGGAGTTTGTGGACGCCACCACCCCGCTGATCCCGGAGGACAATGACGAGCGTGAGACGCAGCCTACGCTGGGCTTCCAGCGGGTGTTGCAGCGGGCGGTGTTTCACGTTCAGTCCTCCGGTCGCAGCGAGGTCACCGGCGCCAACGTGCTGGTTGCGATCTTCAGCGAGCAGGAAAGTCAGGCCGTGTATTTCCTCAAGACCCAGAGCATTGCCCGGCTGGACGTGGTGAATTACATCACCCACGGCATCTCCAAGGTGTCCGAGGACAGCAACGAAAGCGGCGAACCCGGGGCACCGGGTGGTGCCGAGGGCGCGGCTGCGGAGGAGGGCGAGGGCAACCCGCTGGATACCTTCGCCACCAACCTCAATGAGGAGGCCAAGGCAGGGCGCATAGACCCCCTGATCGGGCGCATCCCGGAAGTGGAGCGGGTGGCGCAGATCCTCGCCCGCCGGCGCAAGAACAACCCGCTGCTGGTGGGTGAGTCGGGCGTTGGCAAAACCGCGATTGCCGAGGGCCTGGCGAAGATGATCGTGGACGGCGAAGTACCCGACATGCTCAAGGACAGCGTGGTCTACTCGCTGGACCTGGGCGCCTTGCTGGCCGGCACCAAATACCGCGGGGACTTCGAGAAACGCTTCAAAGGGCTGCTGGCCAACCTGAAGAAGCGTGAAGGGGCGATCCTGTTCATTGATGAGATTCACACCATTATTGGTGCCGGGGCGGCTTCCGGCGGGGTCATGGATGCCAGCAACCTGCTCAAGCCCTTGCTGACCTCGGGCAAGATGCGTTGCATCGGCTCGACCACCTTCCAGGAATATCGCGGCATTTTTGACAAGGACAAGGCTCTGAGTCGCCGCTTCCAGAAGATCGATGTGATGGAGCCCTCGCCAGACGATGCCTACAAGATCTTGAAGGGTCTGAAGTCACGCTTCGAGGAGCACCACGGCCTGCGCTACACCAACAAGGCCCTGCGCGTGGCGACGGACCTGTCGGCCCGTTACATCAACGACCGCTTCCTGCCGGACAAGGCCATCGACGTCATCGACGAGGCGGGCGCCTACCAGCAGCTGCAGCCGCCCTCGAAGCGCAAGAAAGTCATTGGCGTTGCTGACATTGAAGCCGTGGTCGCGAAAATAGCCCGGATTCCGCCCAAGTCGGTCAGTTCCGACGACCGCGAAACCCTGCAGAAGCTCGAGCAGAACCTGCAGATGGTGGTCTTTGGTCAGGATCGTGCCATCAGCAGCCTGGCCACCTCCATCAAGCTGGCGCGGGCGGGCCTGCGTTCCGGTGACAAGCCGATCGGCTCGTTCCTGCTGGCCGGCCCCACCGGGGTGGGCAAGACCGAGGTGACGCGTCAGCTGGCACAGTTGCTGGGGCTTGAGTTGATCCGCTTCGACATGTCCGAGTACATGGAGCGGCACACCGTGTCGCGCCTGATTGGTGCACCCCCGGGCTATGTGGGCTTTGACCAGGGCGGCCTGCTGACAGACGCGGTGACCAAGCACCCGCACGCGGTCATTCTGCTGGATGAAATCGAGAAGGCGCACCCGGAAGTGTTCAACCTGCTGCTGCAGGTCATGGACCACGGCGCCCTGACCGACAACAACGGCCGCAAGGCAGATTTTCGCAGTGTCATTCTGGTGATGACTACCAACGCGGGCGCCGAGAGCATCAGTCGCCGCACCATCGGTTTTACGACCCAGGATCACAGCTCCGACGGGATGGAAGCGATCAACCGCATGTTCACGCCGGAGTTCCGCAACCTCTCGACAGCATCGTGCAGTTCGAGCCTCTGGGGGAGGATGTCATCCTGACGGTGGTCGACAAGTTCCTGACGGAGCTGCAGGGTCAGCTGGACGAGAAGCGGGTCACTCTCGACGTGGACGAGGACGCCCGCCTGTGGCTGGTGGAGAAGGGCTACGATCGCAACATGGGCGCCCGGCCAATGGCACGGGTTATCCAGGAGCACATCAAGAAACCTTTGGCAGAATTGGTGCTGTTCGGGGCGCTGGCGCAGGGGGGTGGTACGGCGCGCGTGCGGATCAACCAGGCGCGCGATGACCTTGAGGTGTTGGTCGAGGAAACCGAGGCCGAGTTGGCCTAGGGAGAAACCTACCGCTCGCGGTAGGTTATGCGGCCCTTGGTCAGATCGTAGGGTGTCAATTCAACCCTTACTTTGTCCCCGGTGAGGATGCGGATGTAGTTTTTGCGCATCTTGCCGGAGATGTGGGCGGTCACAACGTGGCCGTTCTCCAGCTGCACGCGGAAGGTCGTGTTGGGCAAGGTGTCGATAACCTCGCCCTCCATCTCGATCTGGTCTTCTTTTGCCATGCGGCGGCAATCCCTCGTAAAATCAGGGGCGCATTTTGCCCTAAAGCCGCCGCTGGTACCAGTTGATTCTCTGGCAAAACTGCCGCTCAGTTGCCGAACAGCTTGCCAAAGGCCTTGCCGATCTCTTTGCCGGCGTTTTCAATCGGGTTGGACGCTGGCTCCTCGTCCTCATTCTGCGTCTTGTCGTTGCCACCACCGCCCAGAATCCCGGACATAAAGCCGCCGCCGGAGCCGCCGCTGCCGCCCCCAAGCAGGCTGCCGAGGCCGGAAAGATCGGTAGGTTCCGCCGGCAGAACGAAGCGCGCTGCATCCACCCTGGTCTCCGTGATCGCGGCCACCCGCATATCGCTGCCATAGCGCAGAACGCCGAGATTACGCGCGCCCAGCTGGGACTGCAGCTTGTCGGAAGCCTCTTGCTGGTCCACCAGGTCGCCCATGCTGGCCGCCATCCGGTGCATGGCATCGCGGAAGCCCACCGCGCGTCGGTCCGGAGACAGCACCAGATCCGCTTCCTGACGCCTGCCCTCATGGTCGACGAACTTGAGCAGGTAGACCTCGCCGTTGATGCCGGCCACGGTTTCCTGGCGCCCGGTCGACTCCAGGGACTCCACGCTGACATCCGCCATGTCGGGTACGGCAGATTTCGCCAGGTTGCCAAACATGGACATGGTTTGTTTGAGATCAATCACCATGATTTCGCCATCCTGATCCGTGACAACGTAAATACTGTTGTCTCGCAGCAGCATATAGCTGCCCTGTCCGTCCATGTTGATGCGCAGCTGGTCGCCTTCGTATTCGAAGGTCATTTTGTTGCCCTCTGCATCCACCACCTCAGTGATGTCGGCTTGGGCAACGCTGGCTGTCAAACCCAGAGTGAGAAGAATGGCGGGGTACAGTGCCCGGCGTGCGGTAGTTATCATGGCGGAACTCCGTGTTTGGTAGGCTGAGTCCGGAATAGGGCTATCCGGATACGTACTCAGTATTGACCTTGTTTACACAGATTTCCAGTACCGTCGGCGCGTCACTCACACGTTGCGTATGTGTTGGTAGGCCGCGAGCGCCGACTCGCGGGCTGCGCGGTGATCAACCACCGGCAGGGGATAGTGCTCACCGAGAACAACCCCTGCCTTTGACAGCACGTCCGCGGGAGCCTCCCAGGGTCGGTGGAGATATCGGTCCGGAAGCGCCGCGATTTCCGGGACCCAGCGCCGCACGTAGTCGCCACCGGCATCAAATTTCTCGCCCTGGGCGACCGGGTTGAAAATGCGGAAATAGGGGGAGGCGTCGGCACCGCTGCCGGCAACCCACTGCCAGCTGCAGGTATTGCTGGCCGGGTCGGCGTCCACCAGTGTGTCCCAGAACCAGCGCTCGCCGGCGCGCCAGTGGGTCAGCAGATGTTTGGTCAGAAAGGACGCGGTGACCATGCGGATGCGATTGTGCATGTAGCCTGTGTGCCACAGCTCGCGCATGCCCGCGTCCACCACCGGGTAACCGGTCTGGCCGCGCTGCCAGGCTCGCAGCTGGGCTTCGCTGCCAAGCCAGGGGAAGTCGGCGAACTGGGCCTTGAAGGGCTGCTCGGTGATGCTCGGGAAGTGGTAGAGGAGGTGATAGGAAAACTCGCGCCAGCCCAGTTCACTTAGGAACTTGTCCACCTGCTCCCGCTGCTCCGGATTGCTCGCAGCGAATTCCTGGGCCCGGTGCCACACTTCTCGCGGCGAAATTTCCCCAAAGCGGAGGTGCGGCGACAGCCGCGAGGTGGCTTCCTCGGCGGGATGGTCGCGACCGCTGGCATAGTTGCTCACAGCGTGGCGCAGAAACCGGTCAAGGGCGCGCTGCGCGCCCGCGGTTCCCGGATGCCACAGTGCAGACCAGTGCGCAGCCCAGTCCGGTTTTTCCGGCAGCAGGCCCCAGTCGTCAAGCTTGTCGGAGCTGCCGGGCAGGGGTGCCCAGGCAATGGCGGAGGGCGCCCGCAATGGCAGCCCTGGTCCGTCCTGGCGTCGGCAGTGGCGCCAGAACGGGGTGAACACCTTGAACGGTTCACCTGCCTGATTGGCGATTTTTTCAGGTTCGTGCAGCAGCGTGCCCGGGAAGCGCTTGATGCTGAATGAAGCCTCGAACGCCTTGCGTAGTCGCTGCTCCAGTGCTGTCTCCCAAGGGCTGTAGCTGCGGCTGAAGCAGAGGGCACTGGCGCCGCTGGCCCGGGCAATCTCGCCCAGGCAGCTGACCGTGTCGCCGCGCCGCAGCAGCAGCTGGCCCCCCGTGGCCTCGATCGCTGCGGTCAGGGACAGAAGGCTGTGGTGCAGCCACCAGCGGCTGGCGCCTCCCGGTGCGCGTTCTCCGGCGCTGGCGTCATCGAGGATATAGACCGGCAGTACCGGGCCGCTGGCAGCGGCAGCCGCTAGGCCGGGCAGGTCCGTCAGACGCAGGTCGTTGCGGAACAGGTAAATGGTAGTGGTCATGGCGGTTACTCGAGAGTGCGATGGTTCGACAAGCTGCCATGATAACTGCTGGACGACGAGGTGGTGCCAGTGGCGTTGCAACCGCTTACCGTGTCTGCCAGCGCCGCAAGCAGGGGCTCGCAGGGCGTGACAAGTTTCAGACTGGCGATAGTATCAGCCCGGGTGATGCCAGGATTCAGCAGCACCACGGGTTTGTCAGCTGCATGGGCAGCGCGACAGAAACGGAAGCCTGAATAGACCTGCAGAGAAGAACCGACCACCAGCAGCGCATCGGCAGCGGCGATAGCCGTGTTGACGCGCTCAACGCGCTCTTTGGGCACGATGCCACCGAAAAATACCACATCGGGGATCAGTATGCCGGCGCAGTCAAGGCATGCGGGCACAGCGGTGTCCCGGGCCATGGCGTCTGGCAGTGACATGTCACCATCGGGTCTCGATGCGCTGTCGACCGTCAGCGATGCCAGATGTGGATTGCTGTGCAGCAAGCGTAGCTGCATCGCCTCCCGCGACGAATCACTGCCACAGGACAGACAGCGCACCCGGTCCAGGCGGCCGTGCAGATCAACCACGGCGCTGCTGCCCGCCCGCTGGTGCAGGCGGTCGACGTTCTGGGTCACCAGCAGCGGAATGACGCCGGCGCGCTCCAGTCGGACCAGAGCCCGGTGCGCCGCGTTGGGACTGGCATCTCGCACACCGGGCCAACCCAGCCAGGACCGCGTCCAGTAGCGCTGGCGGGTGACGGGATCATGCAGGAAGTCGCGATGCTGAATGGGCGTGCTATAGAGCCATCGGCCGTCGCCATCGCGGTATGTTGGAATGCCCGAGCCGGCGCTGATACCGGCACCGGTCAGAACCACCAGCCGCGGCCGCTCGTGCAGCAGCGTCAGCAGTTGTTGCAGTTCATGGTTGATATTGTTCATGATGAGGTTCTACGCGAACATCGGAGACGACAGGGCATGCATATCCTTATTACCGGAGGCACCGGCTTCATTGGTCAGGCGCTGGTGCCGCCGCTGCTGGGTGCGGGGCACCGCATCAGCATTCTCAGCCGCAGCCGGCATCGGGACACGGAGCAGTGTAGCTATGTGCGCTCGCTGGAGGAGTTGCAGGCTGCCACCGGCCCCGATGCGGTGATCAATCTTGCCGGCGCGTCCCTGGCGGGCGGGCGCTGGACCCGGGCCTACAAACAGGAGTTGGTTGCCAGTCGCGTACAGGGCACCCGGGCCCTGGTCGATTTTCTTGCCGGCTTGGCCCGGCCGCCGAAGGTGCTGCTGAGTGCGAGTGCCATCGGCTATTACGGTCCGCGCGGCGCCGAGCCCCTGGGGGAGGATTCTGCTCCCGGCAGCGGCTTTTCCAGCGAGCTGTGCCAGGCCTGGGAAGCGGAGGCGGCCAGGGCCGCAGAGGCGGGTATCCGCACCTGTCTGCTGCGGCTGGGGGTTGTGCTGGACAAGCAGGGCGGTGCGCTGAAGCAGATGACGCTGCCATTCCGTCTTGGCGTTGCCAGCTGGCCTGGCAGCGGCCATCAGTACCTGAGCTGGATTCATCGCGAGGACGCGGTGGCGGCGATGATGCGACTGCTGGATGACAAGGGTTTGGCGGGCGCCTTCAACCTCACCGCTCCTGGCCCGGTAACCCAGCGCGCGTTCACCCGGGCAATGCAGGCACATTTTCTGACCTTGCCGGGCATGCCTGTACCCGGTCCCGTGATGCGGATCATGCTGGGTGAGATGGCCGATGAGCTGTTGCTCACCGGCCAGAAGGTGCTGCCCAGCGCTCTGCACGCTGCCGGGTTTGCCTTCAGGTACCCGGACATCGCCGCTGCACTGGCTGCCATTTTTGACGCTCAAGCGGGCGACAGATTGCCGTGATCCCGGGCCGCATCGCGCACAGTGCCGTTGCGGCTGAGCTTCTCCAGTGCTGATCGCTCCAGCTGACGCACCCATTCGCGGCTCACGCGCATTTTGTCGGCCACCTCGGCCCGACTCAGGGGTGGGCCCCGGTGCAGACCCCAGCGCGCAATAACCACTTCCTGCTCCGCCGGTTCCAGATGCTCGATTTCCTGCAGCAGACAGCGCTGCAGGGAGGCGGACTCGGCACGGGCGGCAATGTCCTGGAAGGGGCCGCCGGGAACGCTGTCCAGCAGCGATTCGTCGTCGTCCTCATACTGCGGCTGATCCAGGGAAACGGCCATGTTGCGCAGCTGCCGCAGCTGGCGGGCTTTTTCCGGTTCAATACCGGCGGCGCTGGCCAGCTCCTCCTCCGTGGGTTGCTCACCGGTGCTGGACCAGATGGCGTTGCGTTCCCGGTAGAGCTTGCCCACTTGCTCCCGCACGTGGGTGGGGTAGCGTATGAGCGCAGCCCCGTCATTGACGTAGCGCCGCACTGCCTGGGAGATCCAGTTGTAGCAATAGGTGCTGAAACGGTAGCCCTTGTGCGCCTCGAACTTTTCGGCGGCGCGGATCAGACCCAGGGTCCCTTCCTGGATCAGGTCGCGGTAGGGTGCGCCCTTGCCCAGATATTTGCCCGCTATCGAGTAGACCAGTCGCAGATTGTGCAGCGTCAGCGTGTCCCGGGCCTGGTTGAAGCGTGACAGGGTCAGCTTCAATGCAGCAACTTGTGCTGGCTCCAGCCGGTAGCGCTTGCCGCTGTGGCCAGTGCCTTCGGCCACTTTCTGCCACGCCTGCAGCGCGTCTGCCACCCGGCACTTGGCATCGTGGTTGTTGTGGCGGCTGACCACGCTGGCCATGCCCACCAGCAAGCTTGCCGGCAGGGCCATGTCAGTGGCGATGTCAGCGGCCGCCGCGAGGTCATCCGCTGCCAGCGACGCTGCCAGCTGGGCGACCCCATCGGCCTGGGCGCCACCGGCAAGATAGGTGACCAACTCGCGTCGCAGCAAAAAGTGATAGTCGCGATTGTCGAAATCCCCAACCTCCGGTGGCTGGGCCACAATGCGGTCGAGCAGGTCGCGGAAAAATGCCCGTCCGCCTGTGCTGGCCAGCAATAGCGCTTGCAGGTCGGCCACCGCCCGCCATTTGCTGCCATCGATATCGCGCTCCTGGTCGGCACTCAGAAGCGGGTAGCGGCGCGCTTCTGCAAACAGCCGCTCGAGTTCCCTGTCGTCGGTTTCAGTCTTCCAGTTATCCACAGTACAGCTCCTTCGTGGTTTGCCTTTTATACGGCCTTTCGCACTTTCTTGGACAGACAAACCGGACAGTTGTCCAGATAACATGCGAACACAAGCTGGGCAACTCATCCAGCTGGGCACTGGAGGCGTAACAACGCCATCAACTCACTGAGGCTTTGCGTTATGGATCAGGCTGTTATGGAACCTCGCCCACTGTACGGCATTGGCACCGTTGCCCGGCTTACCGGCCTCAAGCCGGATACCCTGCGGGTCTGGGAGCGGCGCTACGGGCTGGGCGCCAGCCACAAGTCTGCCACGGGACGGCGTCAGTATACACAGGCAGACCTGGAGCACCTGCAGCTGGTCGCGGCGCTGGTCACCAGCGGCTCGCGCATTGGTGAGATAGCGTCAACCGAACGCAAGACCCTGGAGATGTTGCTACGCAGTCGGGGCAAGAGCGGTCGCGCAGCACTGCCGGCGCCGAAACCGCGGGTGGTATTCATCGGCCTGCAGCTCTGCGAATGGCTGGAGGAGCACCAGGGCTGCCTCGCCGGCGTGGACGCACTGCTGGTCCGGGCATCACTGGGAGATATGACCCCGCAGTTGTGCGAGGACATTGGCCAGTCCGATTCCCTGGTGGTCGAATGCGCCACTCTCAGTGGGCTGCAAACGCGGCAGATGGCTGACCTGATGCGGGGTCTGAACGTGGAAAAAGCGCTGGTGACCTACCAGTTCGCCAGCGAGCGCTGGCTCCAGGCCCTGGAGCAACAGAACATCGCCGCGACGACCTTTCCCCCTGATCCCGCCTACCTCGCCTTTGAGCTCGCGCGCAGCGTGGCAGACAAGAGCACCAGTCAGGGCGATTCCAACCTCGGCGACCTGATGAGCGCCAAACCGCGCCAGTTCAGTGAGCTGCAGCTCAGCGCGGCGCGGCAGTTGAAGAGTACGCTCGACTGCGAGTGTCCCCGTCACATAGCCGATCTGATCCGCTCGCTCAGCCATTTTGAGGAATACTCGTCCAGCTGCTCGGTGGAGAACTGGCACGATGCGGCGGTCCACGCCTGCATCTACGCCTACACCTGCCAGGCGCGCTGGCTGATGGAGAGAGCCCTGCAGGCACTGCTGGAGGAGCGTGGTGAAGAGTACCAGGGGCTGCTCAGGGAGCTCGCAGCAAGTCCGGTGGGCGATGCGGCCTGAATGACGACGGCCTCACTGCGGGCCGTCGGCGGGCGGCGGGTCTCCTGCCCGCCCAAGCAGCAGAGCGCGCCAGCGCGGACTGTCCCGCACCACCCATGCCCAGAGCAGTAAGGGCGCAACCGTGGGTACGATGAGCACGCTGAACTGGTACACCAGGCCGATTACCGCTGGCGGCGGCAGTGGCAGCGTTGAGGTCTCGAACATCACTGTGCCCACACCCAGCATCAAATCCTTGAGTGCGACAGCGATGAACCCCACAAACATGAGCAACCACAGAACCAGCACACTCCTGGCGTAGCGCTCGAAAGAGGCTTCAATGGAGCTGGCGAAGTGCAGCGCGGTGTAGAAGGGCAGGGAATACGACAGCAGACGAACACTCTGCGGGAAGGCCAGCTGATACTCAGCGTCGGCCAGGGGCACTATGCTGCCGTCGCGTTCGCCAAACTGGCTGAAGACCACGAGCTTGTTCTGATCCACGGCAATCGCTTGGATGATATCGGGCAGCGCCCAGGGCAGGCCCAGCTGAACCAGCCACACGGCTGGGGCTGCCGGCAGGGCGCCAAGGGCGTACCACAGGGCGAAACAGGGGATCATCAGCAGGATGACCAGGCCGATGAAGCGATACAGCGTCATGCGCTGGCAAGCGGCCGGCGCCGTTCCAGAAACCGAAGGTACAGTACAAATACAACCAGCACATCAAGCATGATGAATACCGGCCACAGGTACAGGTGGGTCCAGTTAAAAACCTCCTGGTTCCACTGACCCAGGTAGAACAGGCTGATAATGCGGGCAATGTTCAGCACCTGGATGGTGAGAAACCCGGCCAGAATGGCACCAAGTCGATAGTGCCATGGTGCCGGATAGGCCAGAACCCCGGCTATCAGCACGATCGCCGCTTCCACGCCATTGCAGCCCGATTCGATAGAGACCGCGAAATTGTTGACGCTGTGGGCAATCACGCGTCCGTACGCGAGCACGTTGCTGTCGAAGGGCGTGATCAGGGCGGCGCTCAGGGTGGCCAGCGAGGCGGTGAACGGCTGGATCAGCGCCGCCTGCACAGGCTGCAGCATTTCCAGCGTAAACAACCCGATCAGAACCGACATGAAGATAACGATAAATTTTGCCATGCGGATGCTATTATGCGCGCCTGCGACTGCTTCGAAATCGTAGCGAGAATAACACAGTGGAGGGGAAAGGTGTCACAGACTGCGCGCGCCATAGGCATTGTTGCTACCCTGGCCATGCTGGTGTTCAGTGGCTGGATGTACCTGCAGACCGGTGACTGGGTGGCCCTGGTCTTTGCGGCGTTCAGTCTGGGTTACGGTATCTTTTTCCTTTCGGTGACGCCTCGCGACAGGGATGTCTGAGCCAGAACGCGAGTGTCAACGCGATGGCCCAGACTGGCGGGAACAGCGGCAGTCTCGCCATCACCGGCTCAAGCCAGCAGTGACTGGGCGAAAATCAGCAAAATGATGGCCGGGCACACCACCCGTACATAGCCGGGCCAGAGCTTCCAGAACAGCGTGTGTTCAACCCCGGCGTTACCCTTGCGCAGTTCCTGCAGGAGCTGGTCGCGGCGCCAGACCCAGCCGGCATACAGGCAGAACATGAAACCCAGCAGAGGTTGACTGTAGCGAGTGGTGGCGGCAATCACCAGGCCGAACAGTGTTTCGAAATTCAGCAATATCACGGTGCTGACAACGGCAATCAGCGTGCCGATCACCACCACGGCAACCTTGCGGTCCACCCCGTGCTCTTCGATGGTGTAAGCCACAGGCACTTCCAGCATGGAGATGGAGGAGGTGAGGGCGGCGATGCTCATCAGAAAGAAAAATCCGAAGCCCACTACCACCCCGGCCAGGCCCATGGTGTCGAACAGCCGCGGCAGTACGTTGAAAATCAGAGTGTCCTCGGAGATCAGCTCCCCGGTTGCCGTAAAGATCTCCACACCATTGTGCAGTGCCACATACATCGCCGGCAGCACCAGGAAACCGGCGATCACCGCGATGCAGATGTCGACCAGGGTGACCAGGCCGCCCACGACCGGCAGGTTCTCCCGATCGCTGATATAGGACCCGTAAATGAGCATGGTGCCCACCCCCAGCGACAGCGAAAAGAAGGCCGCACCCAGGGCCTTGACAATGAGATCCGGTGCCAGCGCCCGCTCGAAGTCCGGCAGCAGATAGACCCGCAGTCCGTCCAGGGCCCCATCCAGGGTGAAGACGTAGACCACCAGCAGGACCAGCGATACCAGCAACACTGGCATCAGCCTGCTGGACCAGCGCTCAATGCCCTGCTGTACCCCCTCGGAGATAATACCCACAGTCAGAGCCATGAAGATCAGCATGAAGCCCACGTTGCGGGCCAGGCTGAACTCGGTCAACCAGATTCCAAGACCGTCAAACCGGAGCAGCTGGGCGACCGCCGCCGCGCAATGTGCCAGCATCCAGCCAGCGACAATGGCATAGAAGCTGAGAATGAAACTCGCGACGATAAAGCCCATCACCCCGGTGGCAGTGCCGATACGGCCCAGGACCCTGTTCGGAGATATCAGTCGCAGGGCGCTGGTCGCATTGGCGTGCGCGTGCCGGCCGATGATCAGCTCTGCCATCAGCGCCGGATAGGCGAGGGTAAAGGCCAGTATCAGGTAGACCAGCAGGAATGCGGCGCCGCCATTGCCAGCGGCCTGGGTGGGAAAGCCCCAGATGTTGCCCAGGCCAACGGCGCTGCCTGCCGCGGCCATGATAAAGCCGAATCGCGAGCTGAATTCGCCCCTGGGAGATGCCATAGTCTGGTCCGTCAGCGCCTGTATTATCGCGCGGCAGTGTAGCATGGCGGGCCGCGATGCAGCCTACCGCGAGGTTGCGATCACGCAGCTGCGCTGCGCTGTCCTGTCGTGCCTGGTGATGCCCAGGACTCGGAGCACCAGTCGGGGCAGGAACAGCAGGGCCTCGCTGGTGACGTCCAGCGTGGCGGTGACGGGTGACACCGACGTCCGCGGGCTGCTCATGTCGCCCCGCAGGCTGATGCTGGAGGGAATCTGGAGATTGCGGGATTTCGAGCGCGGAGTGAGGGTCAGGTCCAGGGTCCTGGCGGGGAAATTGAACTCACCGATGCCGGTAGCGATCATGTTGGGTGATTCCACAAAGATGTCACTGCTGCGGGCAACGCCATCCTCCAGGCTGAACTGGGCCATGACGCAATCCAGGTAGGTCGACTCCTCCCTCGCGGCACCCGAGAACAGCCAGGTGAGAATGCCGCTGGCCAGCACGTCGTAAGCCGCGCCCTCAACGGTGGCCCCATCCAGTGCGATGCCGATTGTGCCATCGAGCTGGCGCAGAAGTTCGGCACCGGTCAGTCCCTGCGCGCTGATGCCGCCGCGCACGTTCAGGGCGCCGCTGATATCGGTCTCGATGCCAAGGTCGCGGGACAGGGTGTTGAGGGGAATCGAATCCGCCTGGCCGGCAATACTGAGCCCCGGCGGGCTCAGGCTGATATCGATAACGCCGCGGATCTGGGCGCGCGCGCTGGCGTACAGGAAATCGAACTCTCGCAGCAGATAGGTGGTGTCGGCGCCGGTGATGTGGACCTTGATATCGTCGAAGCGGCTGGCATCCCCCTGCAGGCTGCCCAGCGCCAGGCGCAGGTCCAGCGGATAGGTAGGGGCGAGTTCCAGCAGCCGTTGCAGCGTTGTATTGTCGGCCACAGGCTCGAGTTTGTCTGCCGGGCGGAAGTCTCCCTCGTCGGTACCCGTGGCCTGCAAGCCGAGGTCGCGCAGTCGCGCCAGTGGCGACTCCAGGCTGGCGCCGAGTCCCGTGATATTGCCGCCGCTGTGGCTGGCGTCCACCTGCAGCGCCAGCTCGGTGGCGCCCACCCGAATGGCGCTGCTCAGCGCGGCACTTGCCGGGTCCATGGTCAGGGTCATGAGTCCGGCGATGCCAGCCAGCGGCAGACCGCTCAAGGCCTCCAGCAGAATGCCGTCGTCGCTGCCGAAGTCCAGGGTGAATTGCCCCTGCCAGCTCGCCTCGTCACGGTGTTCTGCGTTCCCGTCCAGGCGCAGGCGCAAGGGCGACGATGGCGGGCTGGCAAAGGCCAGGTGGGACAGCGAGTAGCGGTTCCCGCTGGCGGTCAGATCGAAGTTCCCGCTCAGGGTGCCAAGCTTGTCCGGCAGCGCGGTCCCCGGTGTCAGCAGGGAGACCAGTCCGCCGATATCCAGGTGCCGAACCGTGTTGGCCAGAGCGACTTCGCGCTTGCCGGCAACATCACGGGCACTGCCACGTGCGCTGAGTTTCAGTTCGGGGCCATCAAGCCTGGCGGTGATGTCCTCCAGATCGAAGCGCTGGTCGCGTTGGCGCGCCCTGGCGTCTATCTCCACCGCGCCCAGAGCCGGCAGTGTCAGTCCGGCGAGCTCTGACAGGGACTCCAGCGCCGGTGCCCGCAGCCGCAACCTGGTCTGACCATCCAGCGGCCGGTAATCCTCGGCCCTGTGCAGTCGCAGGCTTGCGTCGCTGAAGGCGAGCTCCAGCTGTTGGTGATGGATGCGCCCGGTACCCGCAGTCAGGGCCAGTTCCGCACCGCTGCCGGTCAGGGCGCCGCGAGCCTCAAGGGCAAAGCCTGGGGGAATTGTGTGCTCCAGCCAGCCCGCGGGGACCGATAACTCGCGACTGGCGAGGCTCAGTGTCAGGTCAATTCCCTGCACCCCTGCCGGGTCCCTCAGTCTGTCCAGGTCAATGTCTGCGATGTCGCCGCTGGCCTGCAGCAGCGTGCCGCTGGCGTTGCCCATCTGTGCCTGTATATCCGTCACGCTGAGCGCCCCTGCCGCCTCCACGAGCCTGGCGGACAGTTGCCAGGGGCCGGCATCAAAGCCAACGGGTTGGCCAAGCCAGGGCTCAAGTACCGCAAGGCCTGGCGCGTAGGCGTAGAGAGAGAAATCGGCGCCGGCTGGCAATTGCGTGCTGCCGAGGCTGCCGGGACCGGAAGATCCGTTCAGGGTGATCCACAGTCCCTCGCTGCTCTCGGTGACGATAGTCAGCTGGTCGACCGCCGTGGCCGCCAGCGTTCCCGACAGTTCGATGCTGGCTCTGATGCTGCCCAGTGGTGACAGGTCAAGGTCCAGCCAGTGAAGAAAATAAGCCAGCGAGTCCATCTCCCCGGATGCGATCAGGGACAGAGAGGGGTCTGCACTATCGCTTCGCTGCAGATCGCCGCTGGCCTGAAAATGGTAGGCGGGGCGATTGTCGAGTTCGAACCCTGCATCAGACAGCTGATAGTTGAGCATGTCTCCAGTGAGACGTCCGCGCAGTGACAGAGCACCCACCAGAGGCGGCGCGTCGGGAAAAGCCCCGAGCAGGCTTGATATCTCCGGAAACGCGGCGTTGACGGTCACGTCGTAGCGAACTGACGCCGCATCGGCCTCGAACATACCCTCCAAATGCGCTTCGGTGGCACTGTCCGGTGACTCGACGCGGGCCGTAAAATTGACGCCACCACGATCCAGCTGTTGTCTGATGGCGGTCAGGCTCAGCGAAACGTCCAGCGGTGCGCCGTTTATGTCTGCCCGCAATTCGGCTGAGAATCCGTCCCTGCCCGTGCGCTGCCCCGAGAGAGAGTGGACAGGAAATATGGACACGTCGCCGTGCTGGTTGATCACATGTACGGTGGCGACATCCAGCCGCTGCGGCAGGAAACGCAGGTACTGGAGCCACTGTTCCGGAGTGGGATCTTCGGCGGCGTCATCGGCGGCGATATAGACGATGACGCTGTCGGCGCTCAGGCGGGTGTTGATCAGATCCCGCTCCCACAGATCGCGCAGGCGGCTTTCGCCCTTGAAGCCCAGAACCGACATCAGAGCCGGCCCCTCGACCCCTTGCTGGTACAGGTGCAGCGACTCCACGCCCAGGCTGACGGTGCGTGGGCGGATCTCCAGACCGTTGATTTCCAGTCGGAGCTTGGTGAAGCGCGCCACGCCCCAGGAGAGCGCAGGCACCAGCAGCGCCGGGGACGATACCAGGGCAACAGGGGTTGCCAGCAGCGCCAGCAGCAAGGCGACAGCCAGTATCCAGAGCTTGCGCATGTCCACCAAACAGGGAGATTCAGTTGCCGGCAGTGTAGCACGTGCCGCCACCGCAACTTGTTCACCGAAAGCGGTGTGCTATCATGCGGCCGCGCCGACTCCGGCGCCTTCCCACACTGCCCGGGTGGTGAAATTGGTAGACACAGGAGACTTAAAATCTCCCGATCATTGCGATCGTACCGGTTCGATTCCGGTCCCGGGCACCAGAAACCCACTGGGCTTTACCCGCCGCTATCGCCCGCAGACAAGGTGAATGCCCGCGCAGCGGGCAGAGAAGGTGGCCTGGGGCCAGCGGGCTCCCAAAATGCCTGCCAGGTACCGTGCGATGATCCAATCGCCCAGAGACTGGGCTCCTACAATGTCTGCCAGGTACCGTGGGCGCGGTCCCTGTGCGATGACCCAATCGCCCAGAGACTGGGCTCCTACAATGTCTGCCAAGTACCGTAGGAGCGCGGTCTCCGCGCGATCTCAGTCACTCACGCGCAAATCAATGTAGGTGACGGTCATTGGGTCGTCGATTGCCATAATTACTGGCACAGTGTGATCCGGGCTGCCTTGGGTGTAGGTGGTGCCGGGGGTAGGGTTGTTGCCGGGGCCACCCGGATTGTAGAACTGCCAATAGCCGTCAGCGGTGCGCTCGCCGGCAGGCTGCTGCGAGGGGACGCGGACAGCAGAAACTTTCCGCATCGCTTCTACGTCACCCTTCAGGATAATGTCGATCTGGTTGTCTTTATCGTCGCTGTAGCAGTCGTTGCCATCCAGTACCTGGCCGGGCGGGCCCAGCTCTGCCAGGCCCACCACTTCGATTTTTTTACCGTCTATCACGTACTCCTGTCCGGCCTTGAGCAGCGGCACCAGTTCTCCTGCATCCGTCGTCACCTGCACCTGAAAGAAGTTGTTGTACTGGTTGGGCTTGAGTCCGACCACGCCGTCGGGCGTAAAGCCGCCAGTGGTGTAAACGCGCAGACGGTATTGGGCATCGTCACCATAGAGAGCAATCCCGTCATTGGGCGTGTTCGCGGTAAACCCGGGTGGGCCGCCGTCCCCAATAGCGGACATCACGTTCAGCTTTGCGCCGGTGAGTTTCGGCCCGACACCCGGTGAGTGATAGGGCGAGCCGGGCGCGATGGCAAACATTCCGACCGCTGATTGCAGGGAGCCGTCGGGCGCGATCAACATCAAGGGTGTGCCATCGTCGACAACCTCGATCCTGACCGGATAGAGAACATCGGGATGGCTTAGTTCGAGGCGGTTGCCGAACTGTCCGAACAG
>JBLRXF010000009.1:0-21126 GCA_047920875.1 Haliea sp.
CCGGAACTCCGCGCAGCCACCGTGGCCGCGGGACAGCGCCGCGTGCGACCGTGTCTCATGACGTCAGCGACCACATTGCTGGCGCTGCTGCCAGTATTGACCTCGACCGGCCGGGGTGCCGACATCATGATCCCGATGGCCATTCCCAGCGTCGGCGGCATGGCGTTTGTATTGCTGACAATGTTTACTGTCCCGGTTCTCTACTGCCTGGCAGAGGAAATCAAACTCAAAGCGCGCAGCGGGAAGTAGCAAGACCGACACAGGCAAAGGATACCTTTACGGCAGAAGCCGGGCGAGCCTGGCTGCTGCAGCATTATCCGCTACTGGATTACATCCTCCACGCGCAGATCGTCCGCTGATGCCGGCGGACCGGGTACCGCAACGGCGTCAACTTCGCCGGCGACCAGTTCGCGCAGGGTTCTGTCGCCCAGGGCTGCGTTCAGGGCCTGATCCATCCGCGACAGCACGGCGTCCACGGTCGGCTCCGATCGCACCTGCTGCTCCAGGCGCGCCTGCTCCTCCCTGGGACCGCGGATAGTGCCGAGCAGCTGTGCCAGGTCCAGGGTCGCGGGATCCTGCCCCAGCAGGTACTCCGGCGGTTCACTGGCGGTTTCCACCAGCAGCCCCCGCTCCTGCAACAGTTGCACGACTTCCCCGACCCGATCCATGGGCAGCCGCAGCTCATCCGCCATCGCCATCAGGGTCAGGGGCCGGCCCCGGTGGACGAAGACGTCGGCGATGCGATACATCACCAGCAAGGCCAGCTGCTCGCGGAACCGGCCGCTGAGGGGAATGCGCTTGTCGGTCAGCCGGACCCGGTCCGGGTACTGGTGAAAGAAGGCCACCTGGGCTCCGATCAGCAGGATCAGCCAGCTCAGGTAGAGCCAGATCATGAACATGAGCAGGATGGCAAAACCGGAATAAATCGCGGCGTATTTGGTGGAGCCGGCGGCGAACTGGGCAAATGCCAGGCCCGTGCCCTGCCACAGGACACCGCCCACGAGGGCGCCCACGAGGGCGGAACCGAACTTCACCCGGGTATTGGGCACAAACATGTAGACAAAGGTGAAGGCCAGGGTAATCAGTATCAAGGGCACGAGCTGGGAGAGCAGCAACAGCAGGCTGCCGAAGGGCTCCACGTTCATGACCGCCTGCATGACGGTGCTGTTCATCATCGAGGCGGTCAGGCCCATGGCCACAAAGACCAGCACCGGACCGACCATGATAACGCTCAGGTAGTCACTGAACCGGCGTGAAAGCGTCCGGGACGTTTCGGCATGCCACACATGGTTGAAAGAAGCTTCCACTTTCTGGATAAGCGAAATCACGGTGTACAGCAGCAGAGCCATGCCCAGGGAACCCAGCACCCCCACTTTCATGTTTTCCACAAACCCCAGTATGTTCAGCACGAGCTCATTGCCCTGCTCCCCCAGGGGCTCCACCAGGTTATACAAGAGGGGCTCGATCTGGTTGTGCACGCCAAAAGCCTTGAGCACCGAAAAACTCACCGCCAGCAAGGGCACCATGGACAGCAGGGTTGTATAGACCAGACTCATGGCGCGCAGGGTCAGCTGACCGCTGGAGATCTCCCGCACCAGGACAAACAGAAAACGGATAAGCTTGTAAGCTAGCTGCTGCGGCCACGAAAGTTCCGCGAGGTCTGGCCGCCACAATTCGTTGAGGAGGAACCCCCTGATCTCGCTGTAAATACCTGCCGGACTATGCATGGCGTCCTGCCCCTCCGGATTACCCATGTGAGTGCATCATAGCGCATAAATTCGGCCGTTGACGGACATAGGCCGGAGCCTGGAATTCCGCTATTCTGTTCCCCGGCGTTTGGATGCCGCACCTGCAAGGAGACAACAATGATCGGATATATCACTATCGGGGTTAAGGACATCGCCAAGGCCAAGGCCTTTTACGGAGAACTGCTGGCCGACCTGGGCGCCAGTGTCATCCTGGAAATGGACCGCATTGCCTTTATCGGCAAGAGCATGGATCAGCCCATGCTGGCGGTATGCATTCCCTACAACGAGGAAGACCCGCACCCCGGCAACGGCAACATGTTCGCCATTGGCGCCGGCACCAAGGACACTGTCGACACGATGTACCACAAGGCCATCAGCCTGGGGGCGACCTGCGACGGAGAGCCAGGCCAGCGCATTCCCGACATGTTCTACGGCGCTTACGTGCGCGATCCCGATGGCAATAAAATGGCCTTCTACGTTTTCGGCTGAAAAACCCGTCAAAGAGGGGCCGGTAGTGGCCATCTGCTTGCATACCTCAAACAAGGTATGCCAGTCGCTCCCGCGGGCACTAATGTGCGCCCGTGTTTTGTCCCATTATAAACAGAGGTCTCATCATGAACGCACGCAAGCCAATCACCCTGTTCGTAGCCGCCTGTCTTGGCGCCGGCAGCGCCAATCTGATGGCACAAGGCCTGGAAGAAGTAGTCGTCACCGCGCAGAAGCGGGAACAGACCCTGCAGGACGCCCCGATATCCATCGCAGCGTTTAATGCCGATGCCCTGGAACAGAAAGGTGTCAGCAACATCGACGATCTGGGCACCTCCGTGCCGAACGTCAAGATCACCCGGTCACCGTCCAACACCTCGGCCGCCACCATCGCCATTCGCGGTTCGGCAACGATCAACCCGGCCATTACCTGGGAGCCCACCGTGGGCATCTACCTGGATGGTGTGTTTATCGGCAAGAACGTGGGCGGCATCTTCGATATCGCCGAACTCGAGCGCGTGGAAATGCTGCGCGGCCCCCAGGGCACCCTGTACGGCAAGAATACCGTGGGCGGCGCTGTCAACCTGATTACCAGCAAGCCCACCGGGGAATACAGCGGCAAGCTGCGCCTGGGCGCGGGCAACTACGACCTGCGCACGGTCTACGGCACCGTTGACCTGCCCGCCTTTGAACTGGGCGGCGCCGGGGAAATCATGGCCAAGCTGACGGGCTCCGTCCGCAAGCGTGACGGCCTCTACGACAACGTCAATGATCCCGTCGGCAGCCCGCTGGCCAACCCGGTCCTGATCGACGAGTTCAACAATCTGGACAACCGTGTCGGTCGCTACGACATCCTCTGGGACATGACCGATCGCTTCTCCCTGCGCTACACCTGGGACTACAGCGACCTGGACCTGGCACCGTCCAAGAACCAGCTCACGTTCCTGGACCCCAACGACTTTGTCGGCATCAATGCCCTGCTGGCACCCTATGTAACGGGTGAGCGGGAAAACCGCGACAGCGTCAGCCTGGATCAGGCCAAGTTTGAACGCTCCAAATCCATCTCCCAGTCGCTGTTTGCGGATTACGACGCTGGCACCTGGGGTGCCCTGGGCGACGTCACCCTGCGTTATATCGGTAATACCCGTACCCTGAACTGGGATGATGATATCGACATCGACGGATCTCCCTTGAACCTCTTCACGTCGGCGCGATTCATCGACTATGACCAGACGTCACACGAACTGCAGATGATCGGCAGCACGGACCGCACCAACTACGTGCTCGGCCTGTACTACTTCGAGGAAGAGTCCGACGTTTTCAATCCCATCAGTTTCTTCGGCGGTTTTGGCGCGCCCACCAACAACAACCGCTATGGTTTTGACAACGACTCCATCGCGGTCTTTGGCCAGGTTGACTGGCGCCCGGCCGCCGCTGTGTTCCAGGATCGCCTGACCCTGACCCTGGGCGTGCGCTGGACGGAAGAAACCAAGGACACCTACATCGACCATCCGAACGATGTCGACGCCCTCGGCAACCCTGCCCCCTTCTCGGGCCAGGCCAAAGACACCTTCGATGACGTCTCACCGACCTTCATCGCAGCCTGGGATGCCAGCGACAACGTCAACCTGTACGGCAAGGTGGCCAAGGGCTGGAAAGCGGGCGGTTTCAACGGCGAGGCGCCCTTCGAGGCGGCCTTCACCACGCCCTATGACGCCGAGGAGATCCTCTCCTACGAACTGGGCATCAAGTCGCGCTGGCTGGACAACCGCCTGCAGGTCAACGGTGCCTGGTTCTACAACGACTCCACCGACATGCAGATGTCGATCTTCGTGGCCGGCAGCAGCGCCGCTTCCATTGTCCAGAATGCGGGTGAAGCGACGATCAAGGGCTTTGAAGTGGAGCTGGTGGCCCTGCCGCTGCCGAATCTGGAACTGTCGGCCAGCTACGGCTATCTCGACACCAGCTATGGCGAGTTCATCGAGAACGGTGTTGACGTGAAGGACCAGAAGGACTTCCCCTACGCGCCGCAGAACAGCGCCGCCTTTTCGGCTGAATACGGTCTTGCCGCCGGCAGCTGGGGCGAGCTGACCGCACGTCTGGACTACGAGTTCGTGGACCGCCACGTGCCTTACATCGAACCGTCCCAGAACGCCACGTCGATCATCAAGCCCTACAGCCTGCTCAATGGCCGCGTGACCCTGGCCAATGTGCCGGTGGGTAATGGTGGCCAGTCCCTGAAGTTCGCGCTCTGGGGCAAGAACCTGCTGGACAAGGAATACCGCATCAACACCATTCCTTTCGGCATCTGGACGGCGAGCTACTACGGTGATCCGCGCACTTACGGCGTAGAGGCAACGTACGAGTTCTGATCGCCCGCGGACAAGGTGAATGGCCGCGCAGCGGCCAGAGAAGGTGGCCTGGGCCAGCGGGCTCCTACGGGCTGAAGTTTATGGCGCCCCCGGGCGCCTTTTTTTAGCAAAGCCGTTCCACTACGTCGGAGCACCCGCCAATGGATCCCAACCTCGAACAACAGCTACAAGCCCTGCTCGACAAGCAGGCGATCATGGAACTGATCAACGCCTACTGCAACGCGGCCGACCGCCACGACAACGAGAAATTCCGCTCCCTCTATCACGAGGACGCCATCGACGACCACGGCTCCTTCTTCAAGGGCCTGGCAATGGAGTTCATTGACACGCTGCCGGATATCCAGGCCAACATGGAGATCCTGCACCACAACGTCACGACCGTGAATATCAAGCTAGACGGCGATCGTGCCGAGGGCGAGGTCTACATTATCGCCTTCCACAAGATCCGCACCGACAAAGGTCCGATTGACCTGCTGATCGGCGGCCGTTATTTTGACCGCTACGAGAAACGCAACGGTGTCTGGAAATTCACCTATCGCGCAGTGGATGCCGATTGGGCCAACCTGCACCAGCCGTCTATCGTCAACCTGGACAACCCGATCATTCAGGGCGCCCACATCGGCAAGCCCGGCCCATCGGATCCGTCCTACTCCATTTTCGATCTGCTGCAGTGGGGCAAGCGCTGATTCGCTCCCCGGCGCGGCACCTACTGACAAGGACATCCCGTGACCAAGCAAGAACGGCTCACCGCCGCCAACGAACACCTGCCACCCTGCCTGCAGATCCTGAACGGCCGCCTGCTCGACTTTGACAGCGAGGCTGGCACCGCGGAGATGCAATTCGACGTCAGCGAGCAATTCTGCCACTCGGTGAACGTCGTCCAGGGCGGCAATGTCACGGTCATGCTGGATGCCGCCATGTCCCACGCCCTGTTCATGCAGGAAGCGGACGTGGTCGCTTTGCCGACCCTGGAGCTGAAGGTCAGTTTTCTCGAGCCCACCCTGGCTGGTCGCATCACTGCCCGCGGCAAGGTGATCAAGAGCGGCCGCAGCATCGCTTTTCTGGAGGGCACGCTCATCAATGCCGAGGGCCTGGTGGCCGCCACGTCCTCTTCTACCGCAAAGCTCGTACGCCGCAAATAGGGGATGCCATGCCTGCCTACCGCCCTCGTATCGCTCTGCTGGCCCTGCTGACAGGGCTCAGCGCCCCGGCAACCCTGGCGCAGGACTATCTTGGCTGGCAGACCTACGGCGGCGACCAGGGCAACAGCCACTACTCGGCCCTGGACCAGATTCACCGCGGCAATGTACAGGAACTGGAACTTGTCTGGCGCTATGCCAGCGCGGGCGGCAAGCCACTGCCACCGAGTTCGGAGCTGCAGGTCAACCCCATCGTCATCGACGGCGTGCTGTACGGACGCAACCCGCTGCACAACGTGTTTGCCGTGGATGCCGCCAGCGGTGAGGAGCTGTGGACATTCCATCCACCACTGGAGTATGCGGGCCTGTCCAACATGCGCGGAGTGACCTACTGGCGCGATGGCGACGACGCCCGCATCCTGTTCAGCACCGGCCACTTCCTGATGGCTTTGGACGCAAGCAGCGGCAAACCCCTCGCCAGCTTTGGCCGTGAAGGCCGCGTCGACCTGCGCGAGGGCCTGGATCGTGACCCGGAGCTGGTGAGCATCAACGCACCCTCCCCCGGCGTCATCTTCGAGAACCTCATCATCATGGGCTCGGCGGTGACCGAAACCGCCGGCTCCGCTCCTGGTGATGTCCGCGCCTACGACGTGCGCAGCGGCAAGCTCGTCTGGACCTTCCACACCATTCCCAAACCCGGTCAGTTCGGTGCCGACACCTGGCCCGAGGGCGCGCGGGACAGTGCAGGTGGCGCCAACGCCTGGGCCGGCATGAGCGTGGATGAAGCGCGAGGCCTGGTATTTGTGCCGACCGGCTCGCCGGCACCGGATTTCGACGGCTCGGCCCGCCGCGGCGCCAACCTGTTCGGCAACACTCTGCTGGCTCTGGACGCGCGCACAGGTGAGCGGCGCTGGCATTTCCAGACCGTGCACCACGACCTGTGGGATCGGGATCTGAGCTCGGCGCCGGCGCTGGTCACCGTCACCGACGGCCAGCAGTCACGCGACCTGGTGGCACAGGCCTCCAAGGAAGGCGCCGTCTACCTGTTGGACCGCGCGAGCGGTGAGCCGGTCTTTCCTATCGAGGAAGTGCCGGTACCCGGCTCGGATATACCCGGTGTTTACAGTTACCCAACCCAGCCGCGAGTCACCCTGCCCGAGCCCTTTGCGCGGCAGCAGATGACGGTGGATGACCTCACGGATATTTCCCCGGAGGCCAACGCCGCAGCGCGCAAGGTCTGGGACGAAGCGCACGAGCTGGCCTGGCTGCGTCCCGCGGGCCTGCGCGAGACCATCCTGCTGCCAGGCTTTTACGGCGGCGCCAACTGGGGCGGCGGCGCCTTCGACCCGGCCACCAACCTCTATTACATCAATGCGACCAACGCGCCCAATATTCTGCGCATGGAGGCGGTAGACGTCGCGCGAGGCTCCACCATGGGCGTGGGCGAGTTTGTGTTCCGGCAGCAGTGCAGCGGCTGCCACGGCGTGAACTTGGAGGGCTTCTACCCCTACGCGCCGCCTCTTGCCGGCGTTGAGGAACGCATCAGCAAGCGCGAGGCTTTCGCTATCACCACCACCGGCAAGGGCCGCATGATGCCCTTCAGCCATCTTTCACGCCATGAGCGGGAAGCGGTGGTCGATTATCTGTTTGCCTACAGCGCGGGAGAGCTGCCTGCCGCAGAGGATGGCAAAGCGGCGGATGAAACAACGGAAACCGTGCATGTCTTCGCCGGCTATCGGGACTTTGTCGACAGCGACTATTACCCGGCGATCAAGCCGCCGTGGGGGACCCTGACCGCCATTGATTTTGTCTCCGGCAAGATTCGCTGGCAGGTACCGCTGGGAGAGTATGCGGCGCTCACCGAGCGCGGCATCCCACCCACGGGTACCCGCAACTTTGGCGGCCCGGTCGTCACGGCTGGCGGGCTGCTGATCATCGCGGCCACGTCAGACGAGAAATTGCGGATTTTCGACAAGGCCGACGGCAGCCTGCTGTGGGAATACCAGCTTCCTGCTGGCGGCTATGCCACACCGGCCACCTACGCTATCGACGGGCGCCAGTATATTGTTGTCACCGCCAGTGGCGGCAAACTGGGTACGCCCACCGGGGATCAGTACCTCGCCTTTGCCCTGCCCGTTCGCCCTGCACCCTGAGCAGGCAGGGCATCTGAGGGGAAAGCTCGGCGCTCAGTCGCCAGAAGCCTGTAACAGCTGCTCCGCGCGGTCAAAATAGCGCGGCGCGTACTTCTCTATCCGCTTGCTGTCGCCCTTCTCCGAGGCCTGGTGAATTTCTTCGAGGTCGTCCTCCAACTCCTCCAGCTCATCCTCAATGCGCCCCAGGGCGTTCTCCAGGGTGTAGGTCAGACGGTGAATCTCGTTGAAGTCGTCGCCCTGCACCTCGCCCTTGTCCAGAATGGCGCGCAGCCGGGTGTTGTACTCCGCCAGATTGGCAAAGGCCTCCTCCAGCGTCGCCGACGGTTCACCTTTGTAGTGCTCCGGCCGATCATCGGCAATCACCGGCGCGGCGGTCAGGGCCAGAGCGGCCAGGATCGGGGCAAAGTGCTTCTTCATGGTGTCTTCCTTGGGTTGGCAAGCGCGCATCACGCACGCTCAACAGCAGCCTCTATCCTGCCACAACAGGGATCACGGTGCGACAGCACCCAGGCCACTATCATCGCCATCCTTTGCACCCTATCATGACCTTGCATTTACTTAATTCTCGCAAACGAAGACGGAGATTTCCGGTGAAGAAAACGGTCATTGTTCTCGGAGTGCTGGCAGTCCTGGCAGCAGGCCTGTATACCCAGCGCGGCCCTGTAGCTGAGCGGCTGATGGCACGCATGGCACCAGGCATAATGGCAAGCAACGCGGTGGCCGCGCTGGAAGACGGCTTGCACGTGGCCGTGTGCGGCGCCGGCGGCCCCATGCCCGATGCGGTAAGGTCAGGGCCCTGCCTGGCAATCATCGCGGGCGAGCGGCTGTTTGTCATTGATGCGGGCAGCAACGGCGTGCGCAACCTGGCCCGCATGCGCTACCCGATCGGCGCCATAGAGGCCGTGTTTCTCACCCACTTTCATTCGGACCACATCGACGGTCTTGGCGAGCTGATGACCCTGCGCTGGGTGCAGGGCAGTCACAAGGAACAGCTGCCGGTCTACGGGCCTACGGGGGTGGAACAGGTGGTCGACGGCTTCAACCGGGCCTACGCGCTGGATGCAGGCTATCGTACGGCACACCACGGCGAGGCGGTGGTGCCGAACAGCGGCGCGGGCATGCAAGCGCTGGTCCTGAATCAGGACGGCCAGGGCGCGCTGCGGGTGATCGACCTGGGAGAGGGCCTGAGCGTGACTCCCTTTACAGTCGAGCATGATCCGGCGAAGCCGGCGTTGGGGTACCGGGTCGATTACCGCGGCCGCAGCCTGGTGGTATCGGGTGACACCATTAAATCCGATGTCATCGCCAGGCACGCCCGCAATGTGGACCTGCTGGTACACGAGGCGCTATCGCCGGAACTGGTGATGATCATGAACGGAGCCGCAGAAGCCACCGGCAATACGGGCATGGCAAAAATTGCCCTGGACATACTCGATTATCACGCCAGCCCTGTACAGGCGGCCGAGACCGCTCGCGATGCGCAGGTGGGCCATCTGCTGTTCTACCATATCGTGCCCGCGTTGCCGCCAGTGCCTGGCGCCGAAGCGGCCTGGCTGCAAGGTGTGGGTGATATCTTCAGCGCACACACCCTGGCGAGAGACGGCACCGTGGTGTCACTGCCCGCTGACAGCGATACCATAAAGATCAGTCGCCACCGGCTCTGAGACTCGCAACATAAAGGACCTGACCCTTTATTTTTTTATTTTTGGAGGGCGGCGCGGATGTTGTCGGCCATGTGCAGCAGGGCATCCCGGCGGGGCATGCTGGTGAGTGCGGCAAACATCGCCTGGTTCTGCTCACCGGCAACATGAACCGGGCCATTGCGCAGGTTGAACAGCGCCTCCAGGACCACGGCCCGGGGCGACATCATGCCCTCCAGCGTGGTGGCATCAATCCCCTGCAGTGCATGGGCCTCGGTATCGGTGCTGCCAGGACACAGGGCCAGAACATCCAGCCCGGCGGTGGACAGTTCCCCCCACAGTGACTCGCCCAGGCTGTTGGTAAAGGCCTTGCTGGCGGCGTAGGCCGCTGAGTACGGCACTCCCATCAAACCCTCCACCGAGCTGGTGATAATAATGCCGCCCCGCCCGCGTCGCAGCAGCCCCGGCAACAGTCGGTGCGTCAGCTGCAGTGGCGCGGCGCAGTTAACCTGCAACATGGCTGCCATGCGCACTGGATCATTGTCCTGGTGAGGGCCCTTGAGGCCGAAACCCGCGTTGCTGACCAGCAGGCCAATGTCCATGTCCGCGGCAATGGCCATGATCTGGTCGATCGCCGCAGGCTCGGCGAGGTCGGCCCCACACACCCGCACTGTCACCCCATGTGCCCGCTCCAGCTCCGTCGCCAGACTGTGCAGGCGATCTGTCCGGCGCGCCACCAGCAGCAAATCAAGACCGCGACTGGCGAGCTCAGCGGCAAAAGCGCGGCCAATGCCTGAGGAAGCACCCGTAACCAGCGCGACAGGGCCATAACGATCCACAAACCCGGCTGCGGCGCCGGCCTGCTGCGCGGGCTCATTCATGAGGATGATGGCTCCCTGTAGTCAGTCACAGAATGTGTTGGCTCCAGCGCCTCCAGGCGCCGAATCTGGTGCTGCAACCAGGCGCTGAGCCAGAAATTGTTGCTGGCCGCCAACAGCGTTGCATGGGCAGAGAGCGCCAGCGCACGCAGCTCTGCGGAGTCCGGCTCTACGTGCAGGCCGATGTCCAGCAGATGCAGTGCATCGAGGATCGCACCGGCCGCCAGTTTCTGCTGCGCCCGTTCGGCGATAGCGCTGGTGCCCCCGGCCAGCTCGACCAGATCGGGATACACGGCGCTCGCCGGCAGCGAATACAGCTCGGTAGTGCTGCGATGATGGAACCAGCCGGCATAGTTTTCCCAGATGGCGCGCACGCCCCAGGACACCTTGCCGTAGCCCTGCCCCACCTCCAGCTCAGGCGGCAGCTCGATCTCCTCCATCAAGGTATGCACGTCCTTGCCCGCATTCATGCCGGCAACGGTGGCATCGTGCACATGCAGAATCGCGTCCCGCAGCACGGTCAGCTCCTGCTGGATCACCTCTGCGCCTTCAACCGGCCCATGGTGTCCGTAGAGAAGGGTAACGGGCTCCAGCGCCCTGACAGTTTCGACCGCCGCCGCGCACACCAGCGCGTCGCGATAGCGGTCACCGCGAATGGTGACCAGGTTCGGAAAATGGCCAAAGGGGCAGCCGAACAGGTTGCCGGTGACGCAAATCCTCTGCTGTGGCAGCCAGACGATGAGAGAGTCATTGGTCTCGGCGCCGGGCACTGCGATCAATTGCACCTCCAGACCGCCCAGCACGAGGCTGTGCCGGTCCTGCACCAGCAGATCCGGCAAGGGCCTGTCCTGCTCCGGAAATTCGCGGTAACCCTGCGCGGCATAATAGGCAAAGACATCCTGAAACTTGTCGGCGAAGGCAAACGCCGAACGACTGCCACGAAAGGCCTGCAGGCGAGCATCATAGGCCTGGTGCTCAGGGTTGCCCGCCTGGGCTATCACCGTCAGCCCCGGGTGCCGCTGCCGCAGCCAGGCGGTGCCCCCCACATGGTCCACATGGCCCTGGGTCAGGATCAGGAAGCGCACCGGATCGGCCGTGAAGGCGTCGTAACTGCGCTGAATGACCGGCGCCTCAAAGCCCATGCCCGCATTGATCTGGATACTGCCCTCAGGGGTCTGCAGCAGATAGCTGTTGGAAAATGCCTCGCACAGCACAATGAAATCATTGATCCGTCGGGCGCCGAATCGTGCCGCGTTGGGCTCAACCGGACGGGATTGGTACAGTGGTTCAGATGTTCGCATTGACCGTGCCCCTGGGATTGAACAGGCCATCCTCGGCCAGATGCGATGCAAGAAAATAACCATCGTGATAACGGCACTGGGCAATGCTCAGGCGCACTCCCTGAACCCGATAGACCAGCCGATGCTTGCCGTCGATGCGCCGTGACCAGAATCCCTCCCACGCCGCCTGCAGAGGCACCGGCGCACCGGGACCGCTTTCAGGCTGCTGCTGTATGGCTCTGACCAGCGCGTTGATGCGTTTGTGGGTCTCCGGAGCATGCCGCGCCCAATACTGGTAGTCCGCCCAGGCGCTGTGTGACCAGTAGACAGTCACAGATCGAAAAGGTCGGCCTGGACCTCCTCCCGCAGGACCACATCCGCCACTGCCTGGTTGAGGCTCGCTGTATTGGCCGGACTGCGTGTCAGATGCGCCATTTCCTCCCAGGCCTGAAAATCCTCCAGACTCACCAGCACCGCCGGGCGCCCTGTCTGGCGGGTGATGAGTACGGGTTTGCGGTCATCATTGACCCGATCCAGCGTGGCAGCCAGATGGCGACGAAAAGCAGAATAACTCAGTACATCCATAGGGGCGTCGTCTCCAGGTACAGGCACTCATATCCGTACATTGTGCGACGCCACCCCTCGTCGCGCAAGAACATGCCTGCGATCATTAACTTAAATGCCTGTTTTATATAGGCATATCCTGTAGGTACGGATTTGCGAACCCTGTGTGCATCAGGAGGGAATCCGGCGCGCAACACCAAAAAGGTGCTCATATTTGTACCTGTACTTATTTATTCCTGCATCCCTTGATGACGGGGACCGGCGTTGGTGTCCTCACTTGCGGACTCACTCACCTCTCCTTTATGGTATTGATCTCGGACTTGTGCCCGGCGGCTACCGCCTGCGGCATCAGTCCCCGCCTGCCACCCAGGAGCCACTGCATGCCGTGTTTCAGCGTTACCCGTCGGGTCTTGACCTTGCTTGCTCTCAGCGCCACATTCCTTGGCGGCTGCCAGCGCGGCGAACCTCCTGCCCTGCCAGATGTGGTGCAACCGGTTGCAGATGTCTCCGTTATCACCAGTCCCGCCGACACCCGGGAGTACTACACCTTCACCCTGGACAACAAGCTCGAGGTACTCCTTGTCTCGGACCCGGGCGCCCGGACCTCCTCCGCGGCACTCAGCGTCGGCGTGGGCATGCTGCAGGACCCGCTGGACTACCAGGGTATGGCGCACTATCTGGAGCACATGCTGTTGCTGGCTACCGAGGACTACCCGGAGCCTGACGGTTTCATGAGTTTTACCAACCAGCACGGCGGCACCCACAATGCCTACACCTGGCTGGATGTGACCAACTACATGTTCGAGATCCCCAACGCCCACTACACTGAGGCGCTGGACCGGTTCGCGTCCGTCTTTCGCAGCCCCCTGCTGGACCCGGAGTACATCGAGAAGGAAAAGAACGCCGTGCACGCCGAGTGGTCCATGCGCCGCGCCCAGGACTTCGACGGCATCTTCGAGCTGGACCGGACGATGCTGGGCGAGCATCCGTCCAACCGCTTCATCATCGGCAATCTGGCGTCACTGGCGGACAAGCCCGGCTCCACGCTGCATGAGGCCACGGTCGACTTCTACCAGCGCTACTACTCCGCCAATATCATGAAGCTGGCGATGGTGAGCCCTCTGCCGCTGGCGGAAATGCGCATCATGGCGCGCACCTATTTCGGCGCCATAGAGAACACGGACGTCACCCGTCCCGTTGTGGACGCAATCCTGGACCCCGCCACTGTCGGCGGCCAGCGCATCCACTACCAGCCCCAGGAAGACCTGCGCCAGCTCAGCCTGGATTTTCTCATCAGCAACAACCGCGATCAATTCCGCAGTAAACCCAACCAGTACCTGGCTTACATTATCGGCTCCGACATGCCTGGCACACCGGCTGCCACCTTCAAGGAGCGCGGCTGGGCCAGCGACTTCAGCGTGGCGGTACATCCGGATTTATACGGTAATTACGGGTCATTCAGTATTGGGGTCGACGTTACCAACGAGGGCATGGCGCATCGGGAAACCATGGTGACCCTGATTCTCGGTTATATCGAACAGCTGCGCGCAGCCGGCGTTTCCGACCGCTATGCAGACGAGTTCAATACCGCCCTGGACAACGCCTTCGAATTTCTGGAGCGCCAGCGCGACTTCGACTACGTCGCCGACCTGGCCGAGGCCATGCAGCACTACCCGGTACTGCACGCGGTCGACGCCAACTACCGCTTCGAGGGCTTCGACCAGGCGGCGGTGGACGATGTGCTGGCACAGCTGACACCGGCAGCGCTGCGGGTCTGGTACATCTCCCGGGAGGAACCCACCGAGAAGGCGCTGGAATACTTTACTGGCCGCTATCAGATCCGGCCGCTGGAACTACCCCCAGCGGGAGCGCAGCTGGTAGCCGCAGAGCAGGCCGGCCTGGCTCTGCCGGCGCTGAACACGCTGCTGCCGGAGAATTTCGGGTTGCGCGCCACGTCGCCGGACCCCACCCGCGTGGTGAATGCAGACGGGGTTGAGCTCTGGCTGCAGGGCAGCGAGCGCTTTGCCGAGCAGCCCAGAGGCCATACCCAGCTCTACTTCAACACCGCGGCGCGGCAGGAAAGTGCCGCTGGCAGCGTGCTGCTCGCCCTCTGGGTGGACCTGTACCTGCAGCGGCAAAGAGCCTGGTTCACCGAGGCCGCCATTGCCGGCATGGAAGCCACAGTCATTATGGACGACGGCATCCGGCTGTCGGTGACCGGCTTCACCGACAAGCAGCTGCCTTTTCTGGAACAGGCCCTGACCGGCCTGCGGTTCGAGCCCAGCGCCCAGGAGCTGGAGCAGGCACGCGATCGCTTCCTGCGCCAACTGGAGAACAACCGCCGCAGCATCGCCATCGAGCAACTGTTCACTGGGCTGCGGCAGGTCGCCTACAGCGGCCGCCACGATGACAGCAAGCTCCGCGAGGCCGCTGCCGCAGTCACACTTGAGCAGCTGCAAGCCTTCATTGCCGAAAGCCTCACCAGCAACCACATTCGCGGCTACCTGTTCGGCAACTACGACATCCAGCACGCCGAGACCCTTGCCAAGACGTTGGGCTCACAATTCCCCGAGCGCAGCGCAACGGCGTATGTGCGCAGCAAGCTCTACGCGCCTGTTCGCGGAGAATCCGTGGTACTGGCGCAAGACACCGCGGTGGAAGACCTGGGCATGCTGCATCTTTACTTCGCCCCCGAGGCGGGCTTTGCCGGCATGGCTGCCGCCCGCGTGCTGGGTGCGCATCTGGGCGACCGCGCCTTCGTGCAACTCCGCACGGAAGAGCAGCTGGGCTATGCCGCGGGCGGCATGGGTAGCGCGCTGGGGGACTTCGGTTTTGTCGGCCTGTACATTCAGACGCCGGTGTTGAATGCGGAGAACATGTTGGCCCGCCTGCAGCAGTTCACGGTGGAGTATGCAGAGACGCTTGACAATCTGGACCTGGAAGCCTTCAACCGGCTTAGAGACGGGGTCCTCAATGAGATAGGACAGTCGCCACAAAACCTCGCCCAGGAGGCCGCTCCCTTCCTGCAGGACTGGGATCGAGAGCGCTATGAGTTCGATTCCCGCGCCCGGCTGCTGGCCGCGGTCGAAAATACGGCACTGGCAGACATACAGCGTTTCTATCGGGAGAGCGTGACCTCGGCAGACCACAGCAGCCTGCTGCTGCAGCTGCGCGGCACACGCTTCGCCGATGCGCCTTTCGCCAGGATTGCCGGGGTTGAGCCCATTACCGACCTGGGTGAATTCCACACACAGATGACGGTGCAGGAGCGCACCGGGAGCACAGATCAATCCACGGAGTCAGCCCAATGAATGCCAGGCCCAGTTTCAATCTCGCCGATCTGTTCGAATCCGTCGTCGATGCAGTACCCGACCGTCTTGCCCTGGTCGCAGGCGATGCTCGACTGACTTACCGCAGCCTGGACCAGCGCGCCAATCGACTGGCCCACCATCTTCGCGCCCAGGGCATCGGCGGCGGTGATCACGTGGCAATCCACGCCTTCAATTGTGCCGAATGGGTGGAGGCGATGCTTGCCTGCTTCAAGCTGGCCGCTGTGCCTGTCAACATCAATTACCGCTACCTGAAGACTGAACTGGACTACATCTTCCAGGATGCGGACATCCGTGCGGTGATCCACGAACCGGAGTTCAGCGGCCTGATCGCCGCGGTGCGTGACGCTGTGCCGACGCTGGCAACCACCTTGACGCTGGGAGCGGACTACGAGCAGGCCCTGGCGTCCCAGCCCGAGCAGCGGCCTGTGCCTCAGCGGGGCGATCAGGACATCTACCTGCTTTATACGGGGGGTACCACCGGCATGCCCAAGGGCACCCTCTGGTACCACCGGGACATCTTCTTCGGCGCGCTGCAGGGTGGCAATCCCGGGGGAGCCCCCATCACCGAACCCGCGCAGCTAGGCCCGCTTGCGGCCGCCAACCCGGCCCCCTACGCCTCCCTGTGCCCGGCACCCATGATGCACGGCGGCGGCATGTGGTACTGCCTTATCTATCTCCTGTCGGGCAACACCTTCGTGCTCTCCACGGATCGCCATTTTGACGCCCACCGCCTGCTGCAGCTTGCCGAGCAGGAGCGCGCGGCAAACCTCATTGTGGTGGGCGACGCCATGGCCAGGCCCCTGGCGGAAGCGCTAACGGCAAACAGTTACGACCTCTCGAACCTGTTTATTATCGGCTCCGGCGGCGCAATCCTGTCACCGGCGGTCAAGCAGCAACTGCGCGGGCTGCTGCCGAAAGCACTCATATTCGACAGCTTTGGCGCGTCCGAAACCGGCAGTGTCGGCGTAGTGCTGGACAACGGTGACGAGAGTGCAGCCGGGCCGCGATTCACCGTATCGGCCAATGTCGCCGTGCTGGATGAACAGACGCTTGAGCCGCTGGAGCCGGGCAGCGACCGCGAGGGTGTGCTGGCGAAATCCGGCCACATTCCTTTCGCCTACTACAAGGACGAGGCGAAGACTGCCGCGACCTTCCGCACCGACAGCCGCGGTACGCGCTGGGTGCTGCCGGGCGACCGGGCTCGGGTGCTGGCGGACGGCCGGGTCGAACTGCTGGGGCGCGGCTCCATGTGCATCAACTCCGGCGGCGAGAAAATCTTTCCCGAGGAAGTCGAAGCCACGCTGAAAAGCCACCCGCACATTTACGATGCAGCCGTTGTGGGGGTGGCTGATACCCGCTTCGGCAGCCGGATAGTGGCCTTGCTGCAGCTCAGAGAGGGCAAAACCCTGCAGCCGGAAGCATTGGATGGCTGGTGCCGGCGACAGCTCGCGGGCTACAAGTGCCCCCGCCAATGGCTGCTGCTTGACGCCGTGCCGCGCACACCGGCGGGCAAGCCGGACTACCGGGCGCTGAAGGCTCTGGCTGAAGCCGCCGGCGAGACCTGAAACAGAACGAACGCCCTATCGGGCCGCTACCACAGCGGCGCTGTCCAGCAGGCGCTGCTGCTCCTCGGCAGGGATATCCAGCTCTGCCAGCAGGGCCAGGGTATTGCAGCCAGCAGGGACTGCCGGCGCCGGTTCGCCGCCATCGGTGCGCCCAAAACGCGGCGCGGTGCGCGGTTGCCAGACGCCTTCGCGCTCGACAAATCCCGCCCGGGCAACATTGTGCGGGTGTGCCCGCGCCTCACTCATGGCCAGCACAGGGCTAACGCAGGCGTCGCTATCGGCAAACAGTGCGGTCCATTCCTCCCGGGTGCGGCTGGCAAACGCCTCCTCAAAGCGGGCGCGCAGGCGCGGCCAACCGGCGCTGTCATATTGCGCGGCAGCCTCCTCCGGCATGCCCAAACCCGCCACCAGAGCCTGGAAAAATTGCGGCTCGATGGCGCCTACCGCCACGTACTTGCCATCGCTGGTCCCATAGACGTCATAGAACGGAGCGCCCCCGTCCAACAGATTGCTGCCCCGCTCTTCACTCCAGAAACCGGACTGGGCCGCGGCAAAGATACTGGTCATCAGCAGGGCAGCACCGTCCACCATGGCGGCATCCACCACCTGACCGCGCCCGGACAGCCTGGCTTCAAGCAGCGCACAGACCATGCCGAAGGCCAGCAGCATGCCACCGCCGCCGAAGTCCCCTACCAGGTTCAGCGGCAGGGTTGGCTTCTCGCCCCGGCGGCCAATGGGGTGCAGGGCGCCAGCGATGGCGATGTAGTTGATGTCGTGGCCCGCCCGCAGCGCCAGGGGGCCATCCTGACCCCAGCCAGTCATGCGGCCATAAACCAGCCGCGGATTGCGCTCAAGGCAGATCTCCGGGCCAATGCCCAGTTTCTCCGCGACACCGGGCCTGAACCCCTCCAGCAGGCCGTCGGCCGTCGCCACCAGCTGCAGGACCAGCGCCACTGCGTCGGGGTTCTTGAGATCCGCGCCGAGGGCGCGCTTGCCGCGATTGAGAAAATCCAGCTCTGTGCGCTCACCGCTGAACAGGCTGCCACCGGGGCGATCGACCCGGACGACGTCCGCGCCCATATCCGCCAGCAGCATGCCGGCAAAGGGGCCGGGGCCGATGCCTGCAATCTCGATAATCCGCAGGCCCGCGAGTGGCCCCCTAGCGGGGGAGGTAGAACTGCTCATACCAGCGCCTCAGCTTGTTGATGGGGCCGTCGCCGTCACAGCCTGATAGATCTTGTCTTTCCAGATTTCCACATCGGAGCCGAACGCCGCGTGGGCGCCGAGCGCGTACTGCTGCACAAACTCCTCGGGTAGTATCTGGCCGTCCAGGCCACTGACGATGATGGCACTGCACAGGTCCACCTCACTGTCATTGACCGGCGTGTGGTAATTCACCCACCAGCTCTTATAACTCAGATCCTTGCTGCGCGATTCCGTGTAGTAATACATGATCGCCGGACCGTGATAGGTGGCGTCACCCCAGGCGTCGGGCTGTTGCGCCAGCGCCTGCTGGTTCATGGCTTCCATATCGAAGGGCAGACCCGGCGGGATGACCATGCGCGCATTGGCGGAGCGCTGCACCGTGGAGAGCTGGGTCACGGTGCGCTCACCGAAGCGGTTTTCAAAAGCCTTGACCTCACCGCCGTGGACATGGGCAAAGTGGGCGATGTCGACGATGTTCTCGATGACATCGCAGGGCTGGGCGCGAATCCGCGAGCGGTGGAAGTGCCAGTCGCCCCAGCCGCCCTCTCCGAGCCCCCAGTCCGTAATCGCCGGCAGGTAGTCCTCGGGCGGCTCATTGGCGGGATCATGCCACAGGGCAATAAAACCGTTGATTTCCAGCAGCGGCCAGCCGCGCAGGGCGTGGCGCGCCCGCTCGGGGATCTTGCTGGCATAGGGAATAGCGACGCATTCGCCGGCGCCGTTGAAGGTCCAGCCGTGGAAGGGGCAGGCCAGGGTGTCGCCGATCAGGCGCCCGCCATCGCTGGCCAGGTGTGCACCCAGGTGAGGACAGTGGGCATCAACCACTGCTGCCGTGCCTGACTCGCCGCGAAACAGCACCAGGTCACGATTGAAGTAGTGCAGGCGCTGCACCTCGCCTACTGCCAGTTCCCGGGAAAACGCCACAATATGCCAGCCCCGGGCAAAGCAGCCAGGTTCCAGAAACGCGTATTTGTAGTCATTCATGCGGAGTCTCCCCCTGCGGAAAAGGCGTTAAGGGCAGCAATATAGGCAAAGGTCATGGCAGAGCCGATGGTGGCGCCGGCGCCGGGATAGGTGTCACCCATCACGGCGGCGCTGGTATTGCCGGCGGCATACAGGCCGGGGATCACCGCGCCGGCGTCATCCAGTACCCGCCCGTGCTCGTCACAGCGTAGGCCACCCTTGGTATCCAGGTCGCCGGCCTCGCAACGCAGAGCGTAAAAGGGTGCCGTCTCCAACGGCCCCAGGCAGGGATTGGGCTGCACTTTCGGGTCAGCGTAGTAGCGGTCATGCTCATTGTGGCCGCGGCCAAACTCGGGGTCCTGCCCCAGGCGGGCGTTGGCATTGAAGCGCTCAACCGTGGCTGCCAGGGCTGGCACATCAATTCCCAGTTTGGCGGCAAGCGCATCCAGGCTGTCCGCTTTGGTCAAGAGGCCAGAGCTGAACAGCTCCGGTGGGAGTTTGTCATCCCGGATCATCTTGCCGGGCTTGATGTGCCCCACGGGGTAGCGCTGGCGGAAACCCGCGTCAAACAGCAGGTAGCAGGGAATGGCGCCCTCGCCGCGCTGCTCACTGGCATACTGGTCCTTGACCACATCCTCATAGGGCTGGGCCTCGTTGGTGAAACGCAGGCCCGCACGGTTCACCATGATGGAACCCGGATAGGCCTTGCCGGCGATCAGTGCCAGCACCCGCCCATCCGGCATGCGATAGGTGGGCGACCACCAGGCACTGCCCATAAAGTCCAGACCGGCACCGAGCGCACGACCCATCACAATGCCATCACCGGTAGCGCCAGGCGCCGACGCGGTCCAATCTGAGCCGATCGGCGCCTGCTGATACTGCCGGCGCAGCTCGGCATTGCGGGCAAAGCCGCCGGTCGCCAGCAGGACGCCGCGACGGGCTTTCACCCGCAACAGCGTGCCCTCGCGCTCCACGACGGCGCCACAGACCCTGCCCTCCTCCAGCAACAGCTCACGCATCGGCGCACTCAGCCACAGTGGAATATCCCGATCCAGCAGTGAACGGCGCAGCCTGGCAACCAGGGCAGGCCCCAGCGTCACTCGCTGATCAGGTTTACCGCGCAGGCGCGCCGGCAGGTCCAGCCAATAGCGCGCCAGCAGCCGGAAGCCCAGCCAGTAGGCGCCCAGATCCATGGCACCGAGCCGGCGGCCCTCGGGCACGGTGATGTTGAAGTTCAGCAAGGACGAGTAGTCGTCGCGTATGCGGTCCGCTTCGGGACCCAGCGCGCGTAGGGGAAAGGCACCCGGATCCATGGAGCGTCCGCCGGACTTGTAGCCGGAGACCTCGGGGTAGTAGTCCATATAGGTGGGCAGCGGAGTGAACTGCACGTGGCTGTGCTGCATCATGAAGGCCAGCATTTCCGCCGCGCGGCGGGCGTAGGCGCGCAAGCGTGGCTCGCTGACCGAGTCTCCAATCAGCCCATGCAGGTATTGCCAGCCCTCCTCGGTACTGTCAGCAACGCCCAGGGCGGGTTGGCGATGATTGCCGGGGATCCAGGCGACGCCGCCGGACTTGCAGGTGGTGCCGCCGTAGCGTGGCTCCTTCTCCACCACCAGCACAGCACCTCCGAGCTGATGTGCCACCACCGCCCCGGTCATGCCTGCGGCACCGCTGCCGGCTACCAGCCAGTCGACTTCGTGATCGTACTGCAACCCTCACCCCGCGCTTTGTTATCGTTTGCTTTACCCCGGAGGATACGGGGACCAACCGCAACGCTGGAACCCGGGCGGCGGTAAACCC
>JBLRXF010000010.1:0-20591 GCA_047920875.1 Haliea sp.
GGGAAAGAGCGGTGCAGCCCCCAAGATCTTGGCCGTATTACATAAATCACGCGCTGTCAGTCCGACGGCCTCCTAGTAGTCGAGTTGCTCGATGGTCTGGTTGTGGTTGGTGTAGATGCAGATGTCGCCGGCGATGTTCAGGCCTTTCTGGACGATACTGCGGGCGTCGAGATCGGTGTTGTCCAGGAGTGCTCGCGCTGCGGACTGGGCGAAGGGGCCGCCGGAGCCGATGGCGATCAGGTTGTCCTCCGGCTCGATAACATCGCCGTTGCCGGTAATGACCAGCGATGTTTCCTTGTCGGCTACCGCCAACAGGGCTTCCAGCCGCCGCAGGGAGCGCTCGGTACGCCAGGCTTTGGCCAGTTCGACCGCAGAGCGCACCAGGTTGCCCTGGTGTTTGTCGAGTTTGGCCTCGAACAGCTCGAAGAGGGTGAAGGCGTCTGCGGTGCCACCGGCAAAGCCTGCGATCACCTGGTTCTTGTGCAGGCGCCGCACCTTGCGGGCATTGCCTTTCATCACCGTGTTGCCCAGGGATACCTGGCCATCGCCGCCGATCACGACGCTGTTGCCGCGGCGCACCGAGAGAATGGTTGTGCCTCTGTACTGTTCCACAATTCGTCTCCTGTTCCGGGGGATATGGGGGGTGGTGGCAGGAATTCAAGCGCCATGCAGCAACGGCTCCGGGGCGCTACCAATCCGATTCAGGGGCGCCCGGCTCAGGGGCGCCCGGCTCAGGGGCACCCGGCTTAGGGGCGCCCGGCTTAGGGGCCGTCCCGTTTCATCAGCAGCGTGTCGATATTCTGGGCCGTGGTCAGTCCGCGTGCCCGGCTCATCTCGGCATGGGTCTGGAACGGACCCAGGTAGACCCGGAAAAAGCGCCCGTGTTCGCCGCTGGCCTCTTCCACTCTGGGGTCCAGTCCCAGCAGCAGCAGTTCTGCCCGGCGCCGCTCTGCATCTTCGGGCTGGCGGAAGGAGCCGGCCTGCAGCAGGAAGGTTTCACCCTGAGCCCTGGTCTCGGTGCGTGGTGCTGCCACCTGTGCGGGTTCAACGTCGACCGTAATTTGCTGCTCCGGCAGCATGGTGTAGAAATCGAAGCGCGGCTTTGGTGGCGTCTTTTCCGCGGCGGCCAGTTCGGTGCCAGGTTCGGTGCCCGAGTCGGGGCCGGCGGGCAATGTGCCCAGGTAGAGCAGGAGACTGAGGAACATGCCGGTGGCGACGCCGGCGCCGTACCAGCGCCAGGGGCTCGCGCCTGCCGGCGCTGGGGTGCGGCTGGCGGCCTGGGGTTTCCTGCGAGCCCCGCTGCGGCTGCCCCTGGCGTACTCCCGGGCCACGGCTACATGGTCTCCGGTGCGCTGACGCCCAGGAGCTGCAGGCCGTTGGCAATGACCTGTCGCACCGCTTCGCCGAGACCCAGGCGGGCATCGCGCAGTGTCTGCTCTTCCACCAGCACCTTGTGGGCGTTGTACCAGGAGTGAAACTCACCCGAGAGTTCCCGCAGGTAGTTGGCGATCACGTGAGGTTCACTCGCCAGGGCAGCGGCTGCGACTACTTCGGGATACTGATCAAGGCGCTTGAGGAGCGCTTTCTCGTGGTCTTCCTGGAGCAGGTCCAGTGCTCCGAGGCTCCGCTCCGGCGACCAGTCCCAGCCGTGCTCAGCCAGTCTGCGCTGCATCGAGCAGGCTCGGGCATGGGCATACTGGATGTAATAGACCGGGTTGTCGTTGCTCTGGGACAGGGCCAGATCAATGTCGAAGGTCAGCTGCGAACTGGGTGCTCTTGCCACCAGGAAATAACGGGTGGCGTCGCAGCCCACCTCGTCGATCAGGTCGCGCAGGGTGACGTAGCTGCCGGCGCGCTTGGAGAGCTTGACCTCGCTGCCATCGCGCATGACAGTGACCATTTGGTGCAGGACATAGTCCGGCCAGCCCTCGGGGATGCCCGCTTCCAGCGCCTGCAGGCCTGCCCGGACACGGGTTACTGTGCTGTGATGGTCGGCCCCCTGTTCGTTGATCACCCGTTCGAAGCCGCGCTGCCACTTGTTCAGATGGTAGGCCACATCCGGCAGGAAATAGGTGTAGCCGCCCTCGCGCTTGCGCATCACCCGGTCCTTGTCGTCACCGAAGGCGGTGGTGCGCAGCCAGAGCGCGCCGCCCTCTTCATAGGTGTGACCCTGGGCGATCAGTCTGGCGACCGTGGCCTCGACTTCCCCGGACTCGTACAGAGAGGACTCCAGGAAGTAGTGGTCGAAGTGTACGGCGAAGGCTTTCAGATCGAGATCCTGCTCGCGACGCAGATAGGCCACCGCGAATTCGCGGATCGCATCGAGGTCCTCCGGGTCGCCCTGGCCCGCCACATGCCGGTCTTCGGCATCAATTTGCTCTCCGGCATGGTAGGCCCTGGCCACATCGCCAATGTAGTCGCCGCGGTAACCGTCCTCCGGCCAGCCAGGATCCTCGGGCCCCAGCCCGCGACAGCGCGCCTGCACCGACAGCGCCAGGTTGCTGATCTGGGCGCCGGCGTCGTTGTAGTAGAACTCGCTGGCCACGGCCCAGCCGGTAGCGGCCAGCAGCCTGCAGATGCTGTCGCCAACCGCGGCGCCGCGGCCGTGGCCAACATGCAGGGGGCCGGTAGGGTTGGCGGAGACAAACTCCACCTGCACCCGGCGGCCCGCGCCGGCGTCGGAGCAGCCGTAGCGGCTGCCCTGTTCCAGTACCCGTTGTACAACGGCCTGGCTGCTGCTGCTGGAGAGGAAAAAATTGATGAAGCCGGGCCCTGCAATTTCGGTCCTGCTGAGAAACGCGGTCGCAGGCAGCGCAGCGCAGATCAGGGCGGCAAGATCACGCGGCTTCTTGCCCGCGCTTTTGGCCAGTGTCAGGGCGATATTGCTGGCGAGATCGCCGTGGCTGGGGTCCCGGGTACGGTCGATGGTGATATCCGGTCGGGCATCAGCGGGCAGTTCACCTGCGGTGACCAATGCATCCAGCGCCTGTTGGATCAGCTCTGTCAGTTGTTCCTTCATCGGGTTGGAGAGTACCTGCGTGGTGGAGTCGGGGGTCGCTGTAGACAGACCGGCAGGCGCGCATTATCGCCGTAAAGGGCTGCCCATGGCCAGACCGCGCCCATCAGCCGAGATCCAGGGGGTCGACATCAATGGACCAGTTCAGGCCGCTGCGCGCCGGCAACTGGGTTGCCGCCGCCACCAGGAGTCTCGCGGCCCGCTGCGCTCGCCCTACATCGGCGGCCGTGACCAGCAGCTGGCTGCGGAACTTGCCGGCCCGGCGCTGTAGCGGTGAGGGGAGTGGACCGATCAGCTGGCAGCCCGGGGGCAGCAGCGCCTCGGTGTTGCGTCGCAGTGTTCCGAGGAATGTCTCCCCTGCATTGGCATCGGCGCAGTCGGTGCGCAGCAGCAGCAGGCGGCCCCAGGGCGGCATGCCGCTTTGTCGTCGCTGTTCGAGCATTCGCCGCGCCTGCTCTGCGTAGCTGTCCTGCAGCATCGCCAGCATTACCGGGTGGTCCGGGTAGTGAGTCTGCAGCAGTACCCGGCCGGCGTCGCCTTCGCGCCCTGCCCTGCCGGCCACCTGGGTCAGCAATTGTGCCATGCGCTCCTCGCCGCGGAAGTCGGCGCTGAACAGCAGCGCGTCGGCATCGATGACTGCGACCAGATTGACCCCGGGAAAGTGATGGCCCTTGGTCAGCATCTGCGTACCCAGCAGGATACAGGGCTGCCCGCTGCCGACTTCGTCGACCAGGGCCTGCATGGCGCCCCGTCCCTGCATGGAGTCGCTGTCGACCCGGTGCACCGGCCAGGCGCCGTAGTGCAGCCGCAGAACGTCTTCAGTCTGCTCGGTGCCAAGACCGTTGGTTAGCAGGCGTTGGCCGTGGCAGGCGGGACAGCGATTGGGCAGCCCCGCCCCTGCGCTGCAGTGGTGGCAACGCAGGCGGCGCTGGCGCCGATGCACAGTCATGCGCGCGTCGCAGGCGCGGCACTGGGCGATCCAGCCGCAGTCGTGGCACTGCAGGGTAGGCGCATAGCCGCGCCGGTTGAGGAACAGCAGCACCTGGTGGCCGTCTTCAAGCGAGGCGCGCACCGCATCGCGCAGCGTGGCGGACATTCCGCCCTGCAGCTCCTGTCGGCGCACGTCGATGGCGGCGATGGCCGGCAGTTCGCCGCTGCCGGCGCGCAGGTTCAGTTGCTGGTGTCCATAGCGCCCCTGCAGTGCATTGTGCAGCGTTTCCAGCGCCGGCGTGGCGCTGCCCAGGACCACGGTGCAGTCTTCGATCTGCGCGCGCTTGACCGCAAGGTCGCGGGCGGAATAACGAAAGCCGTCCTGCTGCTTGAAGGAGCTGTCGTGTTCTTCATCGACTATGATCAGCCCCGGGCGCTGGAGGCTGGTGAAGATGGCCGAGCGGGTGCCGATGACGATTCCCGCCGCCCCGGTGCGCGCCGCTTCCCAGGCTGCATAGCGCTCGGTGGCATTGAGGCTTGAGTGCAGCACGACAATGCCCTGACCGAAGCGGGTCCGAAACCGGTCCAGGGTCTGCGGTGTCAGGCCAATTTCAGGGATCAGCACCAGTGCCTGCTGGCCCTGCTGCAGACAGTGAGCGATCAGCTGCAGGTACACTTCGGTCTTGCCGCTGCCGGTGACCCCCTCCAGCAGATGGCTGGCGAAGCTGCCGTACCCGGCAAGGATGCCGTTGACTGCGGCTGCCTGATCCGGGTTGAGTTCGAGGCCGGCAACCGCGCGCGGCGCCAGTGCTGCGGGTGGAAGAATGCAGCGCTCGGCCAGACCCTTCTGCTCCAGCTGGCGCAGGATGCCTGCGCTCACGCCAAGCTCCTTGAACACGGTGACCGCGACGGCCCCGCCCTGCTGCAGCACTCGCAGCGCCTCGGCCTGGCGCGGCGAGCGCCCCAGCGCGCCCTCGGGCAGACCTTTGCCGCGTTGGCTCAGGGTCCATGCCGCAGTTCCCGGGGGCTGGTGCGATTTACCGTCCCGGAGCCCCGGAGGGAAGGCGAGCTCCAGGACTTCACCCAACGGGTGTTGATAATAGTCCGCTGCCCACAGGCAGAGCTGCAGCAGCGTCGGTGAAGGCAGCGCCTCGGTATCGAGCACCGCCTCGGCTTCCTTCAGGGCGCTGGCTGGCAGTTCGGATCCAGCGGCGACCTCGATCAGGTAAGCCTGCAGCTGTCTGCGTCCGAAATTGACGATCAGGCGGCACCCCGGCTGCAGCGCCGCGATCTTTGTGGGCGTCAGCTGCGCGGGCGGTAAATAGTCGAACAGGGAGCGCAGCGGCGTCGGAATGGCGAGGCGAAGTATTGGCATTGCACCTCTCCTGGGCGGGGCTGGTGGTCGGGGGTCGGCAATATTACAGCAATCATGGGGCTTGCGTCCGGCGCTGTGGCTGGTACTATACGCGCCTATTTTTTCACGCTATCTCCACAAGTCCGGTGCGGTGCCCGACGGGATCGGGTGGCGGCGCCAACACACAGGAGCAACACCATGAAAGCAGAAATTCACCCCAAATACGAGGCGATCACGGCGACGTGCAGCTGCGGCCACGTCATTACCACCCGCTCCACACGTTGCGAAGACTTCCTCGTCGATGTGTGCTCTCAGTGCCACCCGTTCTTCACCGGCAAGCAAAAAGTGATGGATACCGGCGGCCGTGTAGACCGCTTTAAGAAGCGTTTTGGTGCGCGCGGCACGGCGCGCTAAAGCGCCGCTCCCTGGCTGCGCCGAGCGCGGCAGACGGAAACCGGGCTCCCGCAAGGGGCCCGGTTTTTTTTGTCGCGGTAATGCCCCTCCGGCCGCGGTTCAGGGCCGCCACTGCCGCTTGTGAGCCCGGGATCTTTTCTATATTCTCGTCCGACTCTTTCGCAGGTGCCTCGAAAAGCGCGATCAACATATGAGCAATGACTTCAGACAGGCGGCACTGGATTATCACTCCGGGCCGGTGCCGGGCAAGATCAGTATTGAGCTGTCCAAACCCGCCGAAACCCAGGCGGACCTGGCCCTGGCCTACAGCCCCGGTGTCGCCGAGCCCTGCCGGGAGATTGCCGCCGACCGGGACGCAGCTTACCTCTACACAGGCAAGGGTAATCTTGTCGCCGTTATCAGTAACGGTACCGCGGTGCTGGGCCTTGGGAATCTTGGTTCGCTGGCGAGCAAGCCGGTCATGGAGGGCAAGGCGCTGCTGTTCAAGCGATTCGCCGGTATCAATTCGGTGGACATCGAGGTGAACACCGAGGATACAGGCAGCTTCATCGACACGGTTGCCAATATTGCCGACACCTTTGGCGGCATCAACCTGGAAGATATCAAGGCCCCCGAATGCTTCGAGATTGAAGCGGAGCTGGCGCGGCGCTGCAGCATACCCATTTTCCATGATGACCAGCACGGCACCGCCATTGTCACCGCGGCCGGGATGATCAACGCGCTGGAGATTCAGGGCAAGCGGCTCGAGGATGCCGTGATCACCTGCCTGGGTGCCGGTGCCGCGGCAATCGCCTGCATGCGCCTGCTGTTGAACATGGGTGCGCGTCAGGAAAACATCTACATGCTGGATCGTCGCGGTGTGATCTACGCTGGTCGTGAGGGCGTTAACGCCTACAAGCAGGAGTTCATCAATCACACCGACAAGCGCAGCTTGAGCGATGCTGTGAGGGGGGCGGACGTCTTTGTCGGCCTGTCCGGTGCAGACCTGTTGAGCCCGGAGATGCTGCTGTCGATGGCCGACAGGCCCGTTGTATTTGCCTGCTCCAACCCGGACCCCGAGATCAGGCCTGAACTGGCGCACAGTGTACGTGACGACCTTATCCTTGCCACCGGCCGCTCGGACTATCCCAACCAGGTCAATAACGTCCTTGGGTTCCCGTTTATTTTCCGCGGGGCCCTGGATGTGCGTGCCAGCGCAATCAACGAAGCGATGAAGGTGGCCGCGGTCAAGGCGCTCAGCGAGCTGGCTCGTGAGCCGGTACCGGCCTCGGTGCTTGCGGCCTGTGGTGAGACAGAGCTGTCCTTCGGTCCGCGTTACATTATCCCCAAGCCGGTCGATCCGCGCTTGCTGGGGCGTATCGCGCCGGCTGTCGCCAGGGCTGCGGTGGCCAGTGGTGTGTCCCGGATACCCTATCCCGAAGGTTACGCGCCCACGCTTGCTTGAAAGCCGTGGGCAGCTGTGTCGCTGCCCGTCAGAAGATATCCTTTATCAGCTCGTCGTTGGTCCTGCCACCGGCGCGCTGCTGTTCTCCGCCACCGCTGGCGGCTGGCGCGTGTTCCTCCCGGAAGTATTCAAAGATGGCATTTTCCTGGCCCGGGCGGGCGAGCAGGCCGGTATCCGGGTCAATGCGGACATGAATGATTCCCGGGGGTAGCGGGCGCTCTCTGTCTGGACTGTCGCGGAGCGCAACCCGCATATAGTCTATCCATATGGGCAGCGCCGCAGTGCCGCCAAATTCCCGCCGGCCCAGAGGCGTATAGTTGTCGAAGCCCACCCAGGTCGTGGTCACGACATCTCTGTTGTAGCCTGCGAACCATGCGTCCATGGGGCCGTTGGTCGTCCCGGTCTTGCCAGCGAGATCATTTCGACCCAGAGCCAGAGCGCGGCGCCCGGTCCCGCGCTTGATGACATCCTGCAGGATACTGTTGAGGATGAAGTTGATTCGTTCCTCCATGACCCTTGCGGCCTGTGGTGGACGAGCAGCGCCGGCCGCCCCCGCAAGGATATCTTCCATGCGCAACTCGGCATCATCTTCCAGCCCGGCACTGCCCTCGTTCTCGCAGTCGCGGCAAACAGTATCTGGCATGGCCTGATAAATCGTGTTGCCGTTGATATCTGCCACTCGCTCAATCAGCCAAGGTTGCACCGCGTAGCCGCCGTTGGCCAGCACCGAATAGGCAGCCGCCACTTCCAGCGGCGTCATGACGTGGGTGCCCAGGGCTATGGACAGCTCCCGCGGAAACTCGCTGGTGTTGATGCCTAATCGCTGCAGGTGGCTGAGCAGCTGCGGAACACCGATCTGCTGCAGCAGACGGATGGATACCAGATTGCGGGACTGGGTCAGGGCCCAGCGCAGGCGCGTAGGGCCGTAGAAGCGGCCGCCGTCGTTTTCGGGGCGCCAGATGTCTTCCAGCGAAGTGTCCTGCAGGACGACTGGGGCATCGTTGATAATACTGGCGGCGGTGAAACCGGCGTCGAGGGCGGCGCTGTAGACAAAGGGTTTGAAGCTGGATCCGGGCTGGCGCCTGGCCTGGGTTGCGCGATTGAATTTGCTGTTTTCGAAGCCCATGCCGCCGGCAATGCTGACAATCGCGCCATTATCCGGATTCAGCGATACCAGCGCCGCCTGGGCAGCTGGCACCTGCGCCAGCTCCCAACTGCCGTCCTCCCGTTGCTGGACTCGGATAAGGTCGCCCACGCTGACCACTTCTTCGACACTGCGCGGGGCTCGCCCTACGGCGTTCTCGGACAGATAGGGGCTTGCCTGGCGCAGGCCGTGATCCCACAGCAGTACATCGCTGCTGCCGTCGCGGAACAGAATGCTGGCCTGCTGCTCCCCGAGTTCGGTGACGATTACCGGCGTCAGTCCCGCCACCATCGGTGTCTCTGCCAATGCGGCCTGCCACAGGGCGAGGGCGCTGGTTGCGGAATCCCCCTCGGGTGGTGGCAGTCTGCGCTCAGCGCCGCGGTAGCCGTGGCGTTTGTCATAGGTGATAAGGCCCTTGATAACCGTTTCTTGCGCGAGCTGCTGCAGTTCGCTGCTGATGGTCGTGTAGACGCTGTAGCCGTCTGTATAGGCTGCCATGCCGAAGCGGTCCAGCATCTCCTGGCGCGCCATCTCAGCGGCATAGTGAGCCGCGAAACTCAGCTGCGCTCCGTGGTGCCTGGCGCTGATGGGCTCGGCCACTGCTGCGGTCCAGGCCTCGCGGTCGATATAGCCAAGGCCCAGCATCCGGCCGAGGATCCAGTTGCGTCGCTCGAGGCTCCCCTGTGGCCCGCTGATGGGATTGTTGCGCGAGGGAGCCTTGGGTATGCCGGCCAGCATTGCATGCTGGGCCAGGCTCAATTCTCCTATGGTGGTGCCGTAGTACACCTGCGCCGCGGCCTCAAAGCCATAGGAGCGGTGGCCGAGGAATACCCGGTTGAAGTAAAGCTCAAAGATTTCTTCCTTCTCCAGCGCCCGTTCGATCTTGACTGCCAGCAGGATCTCGTTGAACTTGCGCATGAAAGTGCGCTCGAGGCTGAGAAAGTAATTGCGCGCGACCTGCATGGTGAGGGTGCTGCCGCCGGACCCCTTCTCACCGGTGAGTGCCAGCTCGGATACCGCTCGCATGAGTCCGGCAAAGTCCACGCCTCTGTGGCGGAAAAAGCGGTCGTCCTCCGCCGCCAGCAGCGCCTTGATGAACTGTTCGGGGATATCATCGAACTGCATGGGATTGCGCTTCTGCTCACCAAACTGGCCTATGAGATCGCCTTCCCTGGTGAAGACCTGCATCGGAGTTTGCAGTTTCACGTCGCGCAGGGTCTCGACATCGGGCAGCCCCGGATCCAGGTAGAGATACACGCCCGCCAGAAGCCAGCTGGCCGCGAGAATTCCGAGCAGAGTGCAGCGCAATAAAAAGCGGAGGAATTTCATTTATCCCTTTACAAAGCAGTGGCTTGTATTACTGTAAGTCCGAAGGCTGGCGGCGTCGTTTGGTAATTATAAGCTTATTTTGCTTTTTGATTGCAGGAATCATTATGCTATACCTATAATTAATGTAGTTGTGTATAAAAACAAGCTAAGTGAGTGATACTCATAGGAAAATAGTTTGCTGGGGATTCTAGGGAAAAAAAGGTCGGCGCCGGTACTGGGGTTGGATATCAGCTCCACGACGGTCAAGCTGCTTGAGCTGAGCCAATCCGGCGGTCGCTACCGGGTTGAGAGCTATGCGGTGACGTCGCTGCCAGTGGACGCGGTCATTGAGAAGAATGTCAATGATATCGAGGGTGTGACCAACGCCATTCGTACCGTCGTCGCGCAGTCGCGGACAAAGTTGAAGACGGCTGCTGCTGCGGTTGCCGGGTCTTCTGTCATCACCAAGGTTATCGATATGCCCGCCGGGCTTAGCGACGATGAACTGGAAACCCAGCTTACCCTGGAGGCCGACCAGTACATTCCGTACCCGCTGGATGAAGTCGCCATTGACTTCGAGATTCAGGGTCCTTCACCCGAACGCGCCAACCAGGTAGAGGTACTCATCGCTGCCTGCCGCCGCGAAACCATTGATGCCCGCGTCGACGCCATTGAGGGTGCAGAACTCAGCGCCCGGATCATGGATGTCGAGGCCTATGCCATGGAGCGCGCCTACGGCCTGATCCGTCGCCAGCTCGACCTGGAGATGGAGAGTATGGTGGCGGTGGTCGATATCGGCGCTACCATGACCACCCTCAGCGTGCTTAACAACGGCCAGACTATTTATACTCGGGAGCAGCTGTTTGGTGGCAAACAGCTCACCGACGAGATCATGCGTCGCTACGGACTTCCCCTGGAGGAAGCCGGCCTGGCCAAAAAGCAGGGCGGTTTGCCCGATGACTACGAGCCGGAGGTGTTGATTCCCTTCAAGGAAGCCGTGGTCCAGCAGGTCGCCCGGTCTCTGCAGTTTTTCTTCTCCTCCAGCCAGTTCAACGATGTGGATTACATTATTCTGGCTGGCGGCGTCTCCTCCATGGCAGGCCTTGTTGACCTGGTGCAGGACAAGCTGGGAACGCCGACGGCCGTCGCCAATCCCTTTGCCGAGATGACCATATCTTCGCGGGTCAATGCCGTGGCTCTGAGCAGTGATGCGCCGGCCATGATGATTGCCTGCGGGCTCGCACTGCGGAGCTTTGACTAATGGCTCAAATCAACCTCCTGCCCTGGCGCGAAGAGCGCCGTGCCGAGCGCAAGAAGGAGTTTTTGATTCTGCTGGCCGTAGTCGCCGCCGTTGGTGTGGGGCTGGTGATGTTTGGCGACCGCATCGTCAACGGACAGATCGACAACCAGAAGGCGCGCAACGAATATCTGACCCAGGAGATCAGGGTGCTGGACAAACAGGTCGAGGAGATCAAGGACCTGCAGCGGCGGCGCAATCAGCTGATCGAGCGTATGCGCGTCATTCAGGAACTGCAGGGCAATCGACCGATTATTGTGCGCGTACTGGACCAGCTCGTCAGAACAGTGCCCGATGGCGTGTTTTACACCAACCTGTCCAGCCAGAACAACCTGATCAATATCACCGGCATCGCCGAGTCGAACAATCGGGTTTCAAGTCTGATGCGGCGGCTGGATGGGTCAGACTGGCTGCAGCAGCCCAACCTGGATTCGGTGCGCGCGGCTACCCAGTACGGGGATCAGGCGGCAACGTTCAACTTGAAGGTCAAGGTGCAGTTGCCTGCCTCTGACGATGGCGCGGGAGAATAGACAGTGGCGCTTGAAGATACTCTCCGCGCGCTGAAGGAATTTGATGTCAATGACATCGATTTCGACAATATTGGCTCCTGGCCCGCGAGCGTCAAGGCGGTATTGTGCCTGCTCCTGCTGATTGCCGTGCTTGTGGCGGGCTATTATTTCCATATCAAGGAGTTGCAGCTGCAGTTTGATCGGGTGCAGGGGGAAGAGAGTCGCCTGAAGCAGGATTTTGAAAAGAAGGCTTTCGAGGCAGCCAATCTGGAGGCTTACAAGCAGCAGATGGTCGAAATGGAGGAATCCTTCGGTGCTCTGGTGAGCCAGCTGCCCAGCGACACGGAAGTTCCCGGATTGCTGGAGGATATTACCAACAAAGGTCTGATGAACGGCCTTGAAATCAACAGCATCAATCTGCAGGCGGAGCAGGCTCGGGAATTCTACGTCGAGCTGCCGATCGCCATCACCGCCACCGGTTCCTACCACGATCTGGGAGCCTTCATCAGCGGCATGGCCGGCCTGCCGCGCATCGTCACATTGCATGACTTTTCCATCACCGCGCGGTCCGGCGACAGTAGTGCTCTCAATCTGAGTATTACCGCCAAGACTTACCGCTACAAGGATGGAGAGGGCTGATATGGACAGGGTGTGGCGTTTGGCCATGACAGCGTTGTCTGCAGCCTTGCTCAGCGCTTGCGGCGGAAACAACTTCGAGGATCTTGATGCCTTCATGGCCGAGAAGCGTTCACGGCCCGGTGGTATCATCGCGCCGATTCCGACCTTCCCGGCCTACGAGGCGTTTTCCTACAGCGCCACCGCGCTGCGCAGTCCCTTCGATCGCCCCGTGGAAGTGCGCGACATCACCCAGATGCAGGCAATCAGCGCGATAAAGCCCGATCAGAACCGGGCCAGGGAATTTCTGGAGCAATATACCTTCGACTCGCTCGCGATGGTGGGTTCCCTGGAGCGCGGTGGTACCCAGTGGACCTTGATCAGGGACCCCGAAGGTGGCGTTCATCGCGTGCGTCTGGGCAATTTCCTGGGACGCAATCACGGCAAGATCGTCGAGATGACGGATACTTTTGTCGCAGTGGTGGAGATCGTCAGTGACGGTTCCGCGGACGGGTGGGTAGAGCGCCCGCGGACAATCGAATTGAGCGGCATCTGACGCAGGGGTCATTGGTGACAGCCATGTTGAATAAAACAGCGAATTTGGGGAAGAATGCCGTGAGAGAGGGATCTTGCAGACGCGGACTCGGACTGCAACATCTGGCAGCGATGCTGGTTTTCAGTCTGCTCGCACAGGCGGTGTACGCGGCGCCGACGGTCACTGACATCGAATTTGCCGCTCGCCCCGGCAGCATGTTTGAAGTGCGTCTGGATTTTGATGAGACTCCCCCGGAGATGCAGGCCTACACCATCGAGAAGCCCGCCCGGATCGCGATCGATTTTCCCGGTGCTCGCAGTGCGCTGTCCCGGAAGAGTTACTCCCTGCCCTATGGCAACGCCACCGGCGTGGTGGTGCTGGAATCCGGTGACCGCACCCGCATGGTGGTGAATCTGGTCAAGCTGGTGCCCTATGAGACCCGTGTGGAAGGGAACAGCCTGTACCTCGTGGTCGGTCAGGGCGATACCGGCGACTACGTCAAGCCGGCCAGTGACCCCAATCGGCTGATTTCCCGGGTTGAGCAGGTGACCCGTGAACGTTCCAGCATTACCGATCTGCAGTTCCAGCGCACTGGAGACGGTGAGGGGCGACTGACCCTGGAACTGAGCAACCCATCGGTTGATGTCAATGTTTTCAGCGAGCGTGGTGATATCCGCGTGCAGTTCCTTGACACCAGCGTCCCGGAACGGCTTATGCGGCGCTTCGACGTAACCGACTTCGCCACGCCGGTCACCAGCGTCGACGTCAACAGCGCCGAGCGCGGCGCAACCCTGACCATCAAGACCACCGGTGAATACGACTATCTGGCTTACCAGACCGACAACCAGTACGTGCTTGCGGTAAAGCCCCTGACGAAAAAGGAGCTGGAGGATCGCCGGGATGAATTCAGCTACGTGGGGGAGCGTATTTCACTCAATTTCCAGGATATCGAGGTGCGGGCGGTACTGCAGCTTATCGCTGATTTCACCGAGCTCAACCTGGTAGCCAGTGACACTGTTTCGGGCCGCATCACCCTGCGCCTGCAGAACGTGCCCTGGGACCAGGCGCTCGAGCTGGTGCTGCGCACCAAGGGCCTGGACAAGCGTCAGGTGGGCAATGTGCTGATGGTGGCGCCTGCTGCTGAGATCGCCGAGCGCGAGCGGCAGCAAATCGAAGCCAACAAGCAGATTGCCGAGTTGGCCCCCCTGCAGAGCGAGTTCATTCGTATCCGCTACGCCAGCGCCGCCAGCGTGGTCACTCTGTTCCAGGCGGGGTCCGAGGACGGCGGCACCCTGATTTCCTCTCGTGGTTCCGTGATTGTTGAGCCACGCACGAATTCCCTGATTGTGACCGAGACCGCGTCCAAGCTGGCCGAAATTCGCGGGCTGATCGATCTGGTCGATATTCCGATCCGCCAGGTCATGATCGAGGCCAGGATTGTGATTGCCCAGTCGGATCTGGAAAAGCAGCTGGGCATCGAGTGGGGTGGCGGCTTCGTCGAGAACAACTTCAACAGCAACGTACTGTCGGTTTCCGGCGACACGGCGAACGCGGCCGGGCTCAACCAGTCCGTCATCAGTGGCACCGCATCCAGCGTCAATTATCCGGGCGCCCTGCTGGTCGATCTTGGCGTGGCCAACAGGGCTGGCGGCTTTGCGGTGGGCTTCACCAGCGAAGACCTGTTCCTGACAGCCGAACTTTCGGCACTGGAGGCCGCAGGCACGGGTGAGGTGGTTTCCCAGCCCAAGGTGATTACCGGCGACAAGCAGAAAGCGGTGATCAAGTCCGGTACTGAAATTCCCTACCAGGAAGGCTCTCTCAGCGGCCAGAATACCACCGCCTTCAAGGAAGCAGTGCTGCAGCTGGACGTCACCCCGAACATCACCCCTGACGATCGCATTCTGCTGGACCTGGTCATCACCCAGGACTCAGTGGGCGATCTCGTGCCCAGCGGTCAGGGTGGTTTTATCCCGTCAATCGACACCACGGAGCTGACCACGCAGGTGCTGGTAGGCAATGGCGAGACGGTGGTGTTGGGCGGCGTGTTCCGTACCGAGAATATACAGACCGTGAGCAAGGTGCCGTTCTTTGGCGATATTCCCTATGTCGGTGCCCTGTTCCGCAATGAGTCGAATTCCAAGACCAAGACGGAAACGCTGATCTTTATCACCCCGCGAATTCTCGCTGACAGCCTGCTCGACTAGGGGGCGCCTGCTTCCTCAATGCCAGATTTGCAGCGCGTCTTTCTTGTCGGCCCCATGGGGGCCGGCAAAAGCACCATTGGCAAGTACCTTGCGCGTCACCTCGGGCTGGCGTTCGCCGACACTGACACAGAGATTGAAAACCGTACCGGCGCCGATATCCCCTGGATATTCGATGTCGAGGGGGAGGCCGGTTTCCGCGACCGCGAACAGCAGGTCGTTGAGGAAATGACTCTGGTGGATCATATTGTTCTGGCCACCGGCGGAGGCGTGGTCATGCGAGCGGAGAACCGCCAGGCACTGGCCTCGCGGGGCTTCGTGATCTATTTCCACGCGACCGTGGCCGAGCAGGTCCGGCGCACCCGCAACGACCGCAAGCGGCCTCTGCTGCAAACTGGCGATCCGGAACGGGTCCTGCGCGACCTGATGGCGGTGCGCGACCCGCTGTACCGGGAGATCGCCGACCATGTCATCGATACCGATGGCTGCAGCCCCCGGTCTGTGGCCCAGCGGCTGCTCCAGGCTCTCGTCGCTCTGGGTTAAAGACAAGGCGGTGAACTGGGCGCTAGAATAGCACCCCCTGCCAGTGCGGAGCCGCCAGTGTCTGTCATCATGCATACCCTCCACGTCGAACTGGGCGAGCGCAGCTACCCGGTGTATATCGGTCGCGACCTGTTCGCGGATGGCAGCGTTATCGGGCGCCATGTCGGCGGCAGTGAGGTGGCGATAGTCAGCAATGCGACCGTTGCGCCGCTGTATCTGCCCAGAGTGCGCCGCGCCCTGGGCGAAGGCCGTCGGATCACCGAAATCGTGCTCCCGGATGGCGAACAGTACAAAACCCTGGCGTCGCTGGAGCACATTCTTGAGCGTCTCCTGCAGGAGCGCCACAGTCGCAGCACAACGATCATAGCCGTAGGCGGTGGCGTGGTGGGTGACATTGCCGGTTTTGCCGCGGCCTGCTACCAGCGCGGCGTGGCTTTTATCCAGGTCCCCACGACCCTGCTATCGCAGGTGGACTCCTCGGTGGGCGGCAAGACTGCCGTCAACCATGCTCTGGGCAAGAACATGATCGGCGCGTTTTACCAGCCCCTGGCGGTGCTGATAGACACCGACAGCCTGCGCACGCTGCCTGCTCGCGAGCTGTCGGCGGGGCTGGCAGAAGTGATCAAATACGGACTGATCTGCGATCGGGACTTTTATCTCTGGCTACAGCGTTCCATGCCCAGGCTGCTGGCGCGTGATGAGAGCGCGTTGGCAGAGGCTATTGAGCGGTCCTGCAGCAACAAGGCCCGGATAGTCGCGGCCGACGAGCGCGAGGGGGGGCTGCGGGCGATCCTTAATCTGGGTCATACCTTTGGCCATGCGATCGAAACCGCTCAGGGTTACGGCAACTGGCTGCACGGTGAGGCGGTGGCGGTAGGTATGCTGCTGGCGCTGCGGCTATCGGTTGCGCGGGGCTGGGTTGACGCTGCCGAGGTGCCAATCCTGGAAGATTTGCTTAGACAAGCGCAGCTGCCACTGCAAATTCCAGCGGGCATGACTCCCGAGGTGTTTCTTGACTTGATGGGGCGGGACAAGAAAGTGGTCGACGGCCGCCTCCGTCTGGTGCTGTTGCGAGCCATCGGTGAGGCCCTGCTGGTGGAAGATGTCGGCAGTGACGAATTGGTGGCCCTGTTGCTCGACGCCCTGGAGCGCGCCAAAGGCAGCTGCTGAGGCAGTTTGTTCCGGACAGGCCAACTGTGTAAAATGTCCTCCCCCTTTTGCCCGAGCGCTGTCGAGGCGCTGGGCTTTTCGGTGTAACCATTTGTTTTCACTAATTATTCTGGACCCGATATGAGTGCAGGACTGTATAGCCCTGAAGAGTTCCGTGACAACTGCGGCTTTGGCCTGATCGTACACAGTGCCGGCGACGCCAGTCACCGCCTGCTGCAGACCGCCATCGAGTCCCTGACCTGCATGACCCACCGCGGCGGCATTGCCGCCGATGGCAAGACCGGTGACGGTTGCGGCCTGCTGATGCAGATGCCCGGGGCTTTCATGCGCACCCTGGCGCGCGAATGTTTCGCCACCGAACTCGGCGATACCTTCGCCGTGGGCCAGATATTTCTCAGCACCGATGCTGGGCGCGCCGCCGCGGCCCGTGCCGCCATGGAGCAGGCGCTCACCGACCAGGGGCTGCAGGTAGTCGGCTGGCGTCTGGTGCCCACCGACAGCAGCGTCTGCGGCGAGATTGCCCTCGCTGCCCTGCCTCGCATTGAGCAGGTATTTCTGTCTGCCCCTGGCCTCAGCCAGGACGAACTCTCCACCAGGCTGTTTGTCAGTCGGCGCAAGGCCGAGATCGCTAATCAGGCCGATCCGGAGTTCTACATCTGCAGTCTTTCTGGCCGGGTTATTTCCTACAAGGGACTGGTCATGCCGGTGGATCTGCCGCGCTTCTACACCGACCTGGGGGACGAGCGCCTTGAGACCGCCATTTGCGTGTTTCACCAGCGTTTCTCCACCAACACCATGCCCAAATGGCCGCTGGCCCAGCCGTTTCGGCTGCTGGCCCACAACGGCGAAATCAATACTATCGACGGCAATCGCAACTGGGCAGACGCGCGCACGGCGCTGTTTGAGACCGAAAAGCTGCCTAACATCCGCGATATCGCGCCGCTGGTAAACCGCACCGGCTCCGATTCTTCCAGCCTCGACAACATGCTGGACGTGCTGCTGACGGGCGGCGTCGACATGCCTCGCGCCCTGCGCATGCTGATCCCGCCGGCCTGGCAGAACATGGAGGACATGGACCCCGATCTGCGTGCTTTCTATGAATATCACTCCATGCACATGGAGCCCTGGGATGGCCCTGCCGGCATCGTTCTGACTGATGGCCGCTATGCAGTCTGCCTGCTGGACCGAAACGGCCTGCGGCCGGCGCGCTGGGTCAAGACCAAGGACGGGTTTATCACCCTGGCGTCCGAGGTCGGCACGCACGGCTATCGCAGTGAGGACGTGATCGCCAAGGGCCGTGTCGGACCGGGCCAGATTCTGATGGTTGATACCCAGACCGGCGAGATGCTGCACACCAAGGATATTGACAATCGACTCAAGAGCCGCCACCCCTACAAGCGTTGGCTGAAGGAAAATGCCAAGCGCATCGAGGGGACTTTCGGCGGGGAGCAGGCGCCTGGCATTGAGCAGGAAATGCTCATGCCCTTCCAGAAAATGTTCCAGGTGACCTTCGAGGAGCGCGATCAGGTGCTGCGCCCCCTGGCCGAGTCCGGCAACGAGGGTGTGGGCTCGATGGGCGATGACACGCCCATGGCGGTGCTCTCGCGCCAGGAACGCCCGCTCTACGATTACTTCCGGCAGAAATTTGCCCAGGTGACCAACCCCCCCATTGATCCGCTGCGGGAAGCCATTGTCATGTCGCTGGAGACTGACCTGGGCTGCGAGAAAAACATCTTTCACGAAGGCCCCGAGCATGCAGACCGGGTGATCCTGAGTTCCCCGGTGCTCTCCCAGGGCAAGTTCAATACCTTGCTCGCTTTGGAGCGTCCCGGTTTCGAGGTCTGTGACATCGACGGCACCTACGACCCGGCGGCAATGACGTTGCAACAGGCCGTGGCGGCGCTGGTGGCGACTGCGGAGCAGGCGGTGCGCGACGGTGCCACCATCCTGATTCTGTCCGACCGCAGCATCGCCCGGGGGCGCCTGCCCATTCACAGTCTGATCGCCACCGGCGCAGTGCATCACCACCTGATCAGGCAGGGGCTGCGCTGCGATGCCAATCTGGTGATTGAAACCGCCAGTGCCCGCGACTCCCACCAGATTGCCTGCCTGCTGGGCTTCGGCGCCACGGCGATTTATCCCTACCTGGCCTATAGTGTGCTGGAAGACCTGATTCGCAATGGCGAGCTGTTGGGCGAGCCCAGTAACTGCTACAAGAATTACCGCAAGGGGATCAACAAGGGCCTGCTCAAGATCATGTCCAAGATGGGCATCTCCGCGGTCAGCTCCTACCGTGGTGCGCAGCTGTTCGAGGCCGTGGGACTGGATCACGAGGTGGTCGAGATGGCCTTTCGCGGCGTCTCTTCCCGAATCGAGGGTGCTGGCTTCGCTGAGCTTGAAGATGACCAGAAGCGCCTGGCCAAACTGGCCTGGAATCCGCGCAAGCCCCTGCCCCTGGGCGGCTTGCTCAAGTATGTGCACGGCCAGGAGTACCATGCCTTTAACCCCGATGTGGTCACTACCCTGCAACAGGCGGTCGCGTCCGGCGACTACGCCATCTACCAGCGCTATGCCGACCTGGTTAACAAGCGTCCGGTCGCCACCATCCGCGACCTGCTGACGCCGGTGTTGGCGGAGCAGCCGCTGGCCCTGGATGAGGTGGAACCGATCTCTGCCATCCTGCCGCGTTTTGATTCTGCGGGCATGTCTCTCGGCGCCCTGAGTCCGGAAGCCCACGAGGCACTGGCGGCAGCCATGAATCGCCTGGGTGCCCGCTCCAACTCCGGTGAGGGCGGTGAGGACCCTGCCCGCTATGGCACCGAACGCAGCTCCAAGATCAAGCAGATTGCCTCCGGCCGCTTCGGAGTGACACCGCACTACCTGGTGAATGCTGAGGTACTGCAGATCAAGGTTGCCCAGGGCGCCAAGCCTGGCGAGGGCGGCCAGCTGCCCGGCGGCAAGGTCAACGAGTTGATTGCCCGTCTGCGTTACTCGGTGCCCGGCGTTACCCTGATTTCACCGCCGCCGCATCACGACATCTATTCCATTGAGGATCTGGCGCAGCTGATCTTTGACCTCAAGCAGGTCAATCCGCAGGCACTGGTTTCGGTAAAGCTGGTGTCGGAGCCGGGAGTGGGCACCATTGCCGCCGGCGTTGCCAAGGCCTACGCCGACCTGATCACCATCAGTGGCTACGATGGCGGCACCGCGGCCAGCCCGCTGACCTCTATCCGCTACGCGGGTTCGCCCTGGGAACTGGGGCTGGCGGAAGTCCAACAGACACTGCGTGGCAATGGCCTGCGCGGCTCCATTCGTCTACAGACCGACGGCGGACTGAAGACCGGCCTGGACGTCATCAAGGCGGCGATTCTGGGAGCCGAGAGCTTCGGTTTCGGTACCGGCCCGATGGTCGCCCTGGGGTGCAAGTACCTGCGTATCTGCCACCTGAACAACTGCGCCACGGGCGTCGCGACCCAGAACGCAAAGCTGCGGGAGGACCATTTCAACGGTACTATCGAGATGGTGACGAACTTCTTCACCTTCATTGCCACCGAGACCCGGGAATGGCTGGCCAAGCTCGGCGTGCCTTCGCTGGAGGCGCTGATCGGGCGCACTGACTTGCTGGCGCGGCTGCCAGGGGAAACTGTCAAACAGGAGCGGCTGGATCTGGCGCCGCTGCTGTTCAAGCATGCCGATGCTGAGGGCCAGCCTGAATTCTGCCAGGTGACAGCCAACCAGCCCTTCGATCTGGGTGCGAAGGCCGAGGCCATGGTGGCCGCAATGCTGCCGGCAATCGAGTCTCGCAGTGGCGGAGAATACAGTTTCACGGTCACCAACTGTGACCGCTCCATTGGTGCTCGAATTTCCGGTGAAATCGCCCGTCGCTACGGCAACACGGACATGGAGAGCAACCCGGTAGTGGTGCGCCTTCACGGCACCGCGGGCCAGAGTTTCGGGGTGTGGAATGCTGGCGGCCTGCACATGTATCTGGAAGGCGATTCCAACGATTACGTGGGCAAGGGCATGGCTGGTGGCAAGTTGGTGGTGTATCCCCCGGGGAATGCGGAATACCGTTCTCAGGACACCGTGATCATTGGCAATACCTGTCTCT
>JBLRXF010000011.1:0-20224 GCA_047920875.1 Haliea sp.
CGGCTCGGCGCTGGTGGGCATGACCACCGAGGATATGGCGGAGTATTTCAGTGCCCTGCAGCGGGACCTGGACTACGGCAGCGACCGCGCCGAGAGCCTGGTCCGCTACGATATCGACATGCAGTTTCGCCCGGTCACCCTGGTGCATACCGAGCGGGTCTGCGAGGACATCGCTATCCTCACCTTTGACCGCAAGATCAATGTGCAGGCGGGTGAGTTCATTTTCCTCTGGGTGCCCGGGGTGGGTGAAAAGCCCTTCTCCGCCCTCACCGACGACCCCTTCTCGCTGGTGGTGATTGACCTGGGCCTGTTCACCCACACGCTGATGGACCTGCCGGTGGGCACCGAGGCCTATGTGCGCGGGCCGCACGGCATCCCGGTGAGCCCGCCGGAGGACGCGCGGGTGATGGCGGTGGCCGGCGGCACGGGATTGGCGGCGGTGTACCAGATCGCCCGGGATTTCGGCAACGCCGAAGTCTTTGCCGGCGCCCGCAGCCAGGACCGGCTGTACTTCCTTGAGGAGTGCGCGAAGATTGCCACCCTGCACGTTGCTACCGACGACGGCAGCCAGGGCTTTGACGGCCGGGTGACCGAGCTGCTGCGCCAGCGCCTGCAAGAGATGAGCCGGGAGGAACTGGCCAAGCTGGTGTTCTACAACTGCGGGCCGGAGCCCATGGTGCACGCCGCCGAGGCCGTGCAGCGGGAGTTCTGCCGGGAGGAGCAGATCCACAGCGCCATCGACTACCTGACCAAGTGTGGCGTTGGCATCTGCGGTGCCTGTGCGGCGCCGGATGGGCGCCGGGGCTGTGTCGACGGGCCGTTCCTGTCAGTGAAAAATTGACAAAGGCGGCCTCTGGCGGCGATTTTTAAACCGGGGTAAAATTTTCCCGATTGCGCTCAACCATGCTGGGTTCCCGTTGACGCAAGTCGGCCTGGCTTTTGCCTGGAACCACTACGGCACGGTTGAAGAGTCGTCACATGATTGATGGTCAGCGCATCTTTCGCGTCCCTGTGACGCTCGCAGTGTTCATGGGCGCCCTGGCGCTTGGCGGCTGCCCGGCAGAGCCGCCGCCACCTCGGGAAGAAACCGCCCGGCCCGCGGAAATCATCCAGATCACCTCCTCTGACGCGACCTCGGGGCTGCGCTTCCCCGGCCGCGTGCGAGCCGTGCAGCGGGCAGAGCTGGCGTTCAATATTCCCGGGCAAATTGCCGAATTCCCGGTACAGGAAGGCAAGGCTCTGGCGGCGGGCGACCTTATCGCGCGCCTTGAACCGAGCAATTTCGAGTTGCGCCTGCAGGCGGCGCGCGCCGAATTCGACAAGGCGCGCACGGACTATGAGCGGGTGTTCAAGATCTGGGAGAAAACCCGGGCCGTGGCGGAAGCGGAAGTCGACCAGAAACGCACCAGCATGGAGATCGCGCGCTCCAGCTATGCGGCAGCGCGCAAGGACCTCGACGATACCCAGCTGGTGGCGCCCTTCGCAGGGCTGGTGGTGAGGCGCTATGTCGAGAACTTCCAGAACATCCAGGCCAAGGAACCCATTGTCAGCCTGCAGAATCTCACCAATCTGGAAATTGTTATCCACGTGCCTGAACGGGGCGTCAGCGGCCAGCGCAGGCAGGTATCCGGCTACGCGATCTTTGACGGCCGGCAAGAGAGCAGTCTTCCCGTCACCCTGAAGTCCTTCGCGGCAGAGTCCGATTCCTACACCCAGACCTACGAGGTCGTTCTCGGCTTCACCCGCCCCGAGGACAAGGTCGTCCTGCCGGGGATGTCGGCCGAAGTCTTCCTGGAAGATGAGGGCGAGAGCACCGTGGGCAACCTGCAGCTGCCGCTCAAGGCTGTCAGCGCTGGCCCCGACGGCCAGGCGGCGGTCTGGGTCGTCGACCCGGAAACCTCCCGCGTTGGCCTCAGGCCCATTGAAGTGGGCGACGTTCGCGGTGAAGAGGTTGCGGTGCTGAGCGGCCTCCAGGACGGTGACAGCGTTGTGGTCAGCGGCGTCAGCCATCTCCGCGACGGCATGCTGGTTCGTCCCCTCTAAGCCCGGCGACGCCTGCCATGAACCCTGCTGTCTATACCTTGCGCAAGCGCACCATCGCCTGGGTAGCCTGTGTGCTGCTGTTGGTGGGTGGTTACCTCAGTTACCAGGGACTCGGCCGTTTCGAGGACCCCGAGTTCGTCATACGCCAGGCTGTCGTCGTGACGCCCTACCCCGGGGCGCTGCCCAGCCAGGTGGCGCAGGAAGTCACGGATGTTATCGAAGAGGCTGTCCAGCAGCTGCAGGAGTTGAAGGAGGTGACCTCGGTATCCCGGGCGGGCAGCTCCATGGTCAAGGTCGAGATCGACATGCGCTTTGCGCGCAGCAAGAACGACCTCGAGCAGATCTGGGACAAGCTGCGGCGCAAGGTTGCGGATGCCCAGCGGCAGCTGCCGCCCGGTGCCGGCCCCTCCTTCGTCAACGACGATTTCGGCGACGTCTATGCGCTGTTCTTCGCCGTCACCGGGGACGGCTATAGCCTGGAGCAAATTGACAACTACGTGGATGCGCTGCAGCGCGAGCTGCTGCTGGTGCCAGGGGTAGCGCGGGTAGCCACCCTGGGCGCGCCGCAGGAAGCCATTTTTGTTGAGGTCGCCGCTGCCAAGGCGGCCCAGCTGGGTATTTCCCTGGACGAGATCTACCAGGTGCTCCGCCAGCAAAACGTGATCTCGGCCGCCGGCGACCTGCTGATCGGCCCTCAGCGCATCCAGCTGAGCCCGACCGGGCAGGTAGACTCGGTGGCGGCAATTGGCAACATCGCCCTGGGTTCACGCGGCGGTGAGCAGATCATTTTCCTCAAGGACGTTGCCAGCATTACCCGCAGCGTTGTCGAGCCGCCCAAGGCCCTGATGCGCCACGACGGGCGGCCAGCGATCGGCCTGGGAGTGTCGCAGATTGCCGGTGGCAACGTGGTCGAGATGGGCGATGCGGTGCGCGCGAGGCTGGAGGCCCTGGAATCCCAGCGCCCCATTGGCATGGAACTGAATATCGTCTCATACCAGTCGGACTCGGTGCGGCAAGCGGTGGACGGCTTCGTCGCCAACCTGGTCATGGCGGTGGTTATCGTGGTGCTGGTGCTGGTGATCTTCATGGGCCTGCGCAGCGGCCTGATCGTCGGTATGGTGCTGCTGCTGACCGTGGCCGGCACCCTGATCCTGATGCAGCTGGACAATATTGCCATGCAGCGCATCTCCCTGGGCGCGCTGATCATTGCGCTGGGCATGCTGGTGGACAACGCCATCGTGGTCACCGACGGCATTCTGGTGCGCCTGCAGCGGGGCGAGGATGCCAGCGCGGCGGCCATCAAGGTTGTCGAGGCCACCATGTGGCCGCTGCTGGGCGGCACCGCGGTGGGCATTCTCGCCTTCAGCGCCATCGGCCTGTCGCCCACGGACATGGGCGAATATGCGGGCTCGCTGTTCTGGGTGATCCTGTACTCCATGCTCCTGAGCTGGGTGTTCGCGGTGACCCTCACCCCGCTGTTCTGCGTCGCCTTTCTCAAGATCAAGCCGGTTGCCGAGGGCAGCGCCGAGCACCCTCTGCTGCGGCGCTACCGTGGCGTGCTGCGGGGGGCGCTGCGCCACCGCAGCGTCACCGGTTTGGCGCTGGTCGCCCTGCTGGCGGCCGGTATCTTTGGTTTCAGCCTGGTACCGCCCGGCTTCATGCCGGAATCGGCGCGGCCGCAATTTGTGGTCGACCTCTACCTTCCGCAGGGCACCGATATCCAGGTCACCGCCGCCGAGCTGGCCAGGGCCGAGGAGTACGTGAGATCGAAACCCGGGATCGATCACGTCACCAGTTTCATCGGCCAGGGCGGACTGCGTTTCATGCTCACCTACAGCCCGGAGGATCCCAACAGCAGCTACGGCCAGTTGCTGGTGGATGTGACGGACCCGCGGCAAATCGCCGGCCTGGTGGCAGAGCTGCAGGAAGAGCTGAGCGCGCGCCATCCCGATGCAGAGATCAAGGCCTGGAAGTTCATGCTCGGGCGCGGCGGCGGCAAGAAGATCGAGGCCGCATTCCGCGGCCCCGACCCGCTGGTGCTGCGCCAGCTGGCCGAGCAGGCCAAGACCATCATGGCCGCAGACCCGGACGCGGTGGCGGTGCAGGATGACTGGCGCCAGCCGGTGCCGGTGCTGCGCCCGGCCGTGGACGAAATTGCGGCACAGCGGGCGGGGATCGATATCACCCAGATCAGCAACGCCCTCAACCGGGCCTACAGCGGCATTCAGGTCGGCGTTTACCGCGAGGGCGAAGACCTGATCCCGATCGTCTCCCGGGCACCCCTGGCAGAGCGCGCCACGGCGGAACAGCTGGACAATGTCCTGGTCTACAGCCCGACCGCCCAGCGCTACCTGCCGGTCAGCCAACTGGTAACCGGGGTGGAGCTGGAATGGAGCGACGCCATCATCCGCCGGGTAAACCGCTTCCCCACCCTCAAGGCCCAGGTGGATCCGCTGCCGGGGCAACTGTCCACGCCCCTGCTGGAGCGCCTGCGGCCTCAGGTGGAAGCCATTCCCTTGCCGCCCGGCTATACCCTGGAATGGCACGGTGAGTACAAGGCCTCGGGAGAGGCCAATGAGGGCCTGATGCTGTCGGCGCCCTACGGCTTCGCCGCCATGATTCTGGCGGTGGTGGTCATGTTCAATGCCTTCCGCCAGCCGCTGGTGATCTGGCTGACCGCGCCCCTGGCGCTGGTCGGGGTGACCATCGGCCTGCTGCTGTTCCAGGTGCCCTTCGAATTCATGGCGATCCTCGGTTTCCTGAGCCTGATCGGGATGCTGGTAAAGAACTCCATTGTCCTGGTCGACCAGGCCGATGCCGAGATCCGCGAGGGCAAACCGGGATTCAATGCGGTGCTGGATGCCTCCGTGAGTCGCGCCCGGCCCGTGTTCTTGGGCGCGCTGACCACCATCCTCGGGGTGGCGCCGCTGATCTTCGACCCCTTCTTCAAGAGCATGGCCGTGACCATCATGTCCGGGCTGGCCTTCGCCACGGTGCTCACCCTGGTGGTGGTGCCGCTGCTTTACGCAGCCCTGTTCAGGATCAGGAGCGAGGATAATGCCTAGCCTGCGCCGCCGGCACTCCTCCGCCCCATGAGCCTGACCCTGGAGTTTCTGTGGAACCTGGGCAGGCTACTGGGCTATGTCCTGCCCGTATTCACTGGCCTGGCGCTGATCATTGGCGTGCTTTCGGTGGTGATAGGGCGCCGCGAGCAGTGGTCTGTCGGAGACAGCCTGTATTTCGGTTTCATCACCGCGCTGACCGTTGGCTACGGTGACTTTCGTCCCAGCCGGCGCCTGGGCAAGTTCCTGGCGATTGTCATCGCCCTGTTTGGACTCATTGCTTCCGGGATTCTTGTCGCGGTGGCCATCGAGGCGCTGGCAATCACCTTCGAGCATCTTGGCGCCTGATCCAGCGCCGGTAATTCCGCGCCAGCAATCCGGCCGGAGGCTGTGGGAGCCCGCTGGCCCAGGCCACTCTCTCTGGCCGCTACGCGGCCATTCACCTTGTCCGCGGGCGATAACCCCATCGCGCGGGGACCGCGCTCCTACAATCGGGCCGGGGGCTGTGGGAGCCCGCTCCGCGGGCGATAACCCCATCGCGCGGGGACCGCGCTCCTACAATCGGGCCGCGGGCGATCGCGCTCACCTTTGAGTAGCTTGGTGCCTGATCCAGCGCCGGTAATTCCGCGCCTGCCAGCGGGTTTTCAGCTGGTTCGCCAGCAGAGCGCGCAAGGGTGACGCGTCAGGGTCGCCAAGCTTGCCGTTGCTGAGCCGGGCCAACTGCTCCTTGGCCAGGGCCTGGGTGGCCGCCGCGGCGAGAGACTTCTTCTTCCACCCCACCACGATGGGCGCCACCTCGACGTCCTGCCCGGACTGCCAGGCCTTTGGCAGGCCGGGATTCATCGCCAGCGCTGTGGCCATGCCGACCATCGCCACCGGCCCCTCCAGCACCCGCTCGGCCACCGCCCGGCGGCGCACACCGCCCGTGACCATCAGCGGCATGGTGGCCACCGCCGCCACCTGTTCGGCAAACTCGAGAAAATAGGCTTCGCGCGCCAGGGTGCTGCCCTCCCGGGTCACTCCCTGCATGGCCGGGCTTTCATAGCTGCCGCCGGAGAGTTCCACCAGGTCAACGCCCAGAGGGTTCAGCATCTGCACAACGGCAACGGCGTCGTCGACGGTAAAGCCGCCACGCTGAAAATCCGCGGAATTCAATTTGACCGCCACCGAGAACGTCTTCGCCACGGACGCCCTGACGCGGGTGAGGATCTCCAGCAGGGGCCTTGCCCGGCTGGCCAGGTCGCCTCCCCACTCATCCGTGCGCCGGTTACTGAGCGGCGACAAAAACTGACTGAGCAGGTAACCGTGGGCCGCGTGAATCTGCACGCCGGAGAACCCGGCCTGCTCGGCAAGGCAGGCAGCGCGCACATAGCGTGCCAGCAGCGCCTCGATCTCCGCCGCGGTGAGCGCTTTGACCGGGGCAAACAGCTTGTTGAGGCCAGGCATATCCAGCGCCACCGCCGAGGGTGCCACGGCAGTCTGCCCAAGGGTGGCGAACATTTGCCGCCCCGGGTGATTGAGCTGCATCCACGCCTGGGCGCCCCCACTTTGCGCGGCCGCCGCCCAGGCCTTGAATTGCGGCAGATGGCGGTCGGACTCCAGCACCACGCCGCCGGGGCCGGTCAGCGCGCGCGGGTCCACCATGACATTACCAGTGATGATGAGCCCGGCCCCGCCCTCTGCCCACTGCTGGTACAGACGGCACAGCCGTTCCCCCGGCGCGTGCTCCGCATCCGCCAGATTCTCCTCCATTGCCGCTTTCGCCAGCCGATTGGGAATCACCGTGCCGTTGGGCAAAGTCAGAGCTTGCAACATCCTGGACACGATTCAGGCTCCTTCAGGTCATTCAATAATCACGCAAGAACCAGACAATCCCCACGCCATTCGCAAACAGCAGTGTTGCCAGCAGCAGGGCCAGCAGCAAAACGCGCTGCAACAGCAATGGCCAGCGGCCGAGTTCCCGCCAGTACAGCGCGGGTTCCAGCACGGCCACCAGCAGCAGCATCACCAGTGCGCTATCGCGCCAGGGGCTAACGGTACTGGCCAGCAGCGCCGCCTTGCACAGCCCCAACAGCCAGCCGAGCGGCCGGGCCTGGCGGCGAGGCCGCTGGCTGAGGTGCAGCCACGCCAGCAGCAGGCCAGCCACACCGAGCAGCAGCAGGAACAGCCGCTGGGCCTGCGCCACCGGCTTGGGCGGCTTGTATACCACACCGCTGTCGCGCTCGTACTGCGCTTGCGCCGCACGCAGCTCCGCCAGCTTCCCGGGATGCTGTGTGCTGAGATCCTTCTGCTCTGCGGGATCATCCGCCAGATTGAACAGCTGCCACTGCCCCGACCCCAGGCCCACGGGCTGGTATAGCGCCTTCCAGTCCCCGTCGATATAAGCGCGCGCACCGTGCACCTCGTAGCCCACGGGACGCTTCGCCGCCAATTCCTCCGGCTTGCCCTGCAGCAGCGGCAACAGTGAGCGCCCCTGGGGCAGGGCCAGCTGGCTGTTGTGCGCTGCCGGGTGCACCAGGCCGGCCAGCTCAAGCACGGTGGGCACAATATCCCGCACATGGGCGAACTCATGCGACACGCCGGCGCCAGCCGCTGGCAGTGGGGGCCGGATCATGGCCAGGGTACGAATACCCCCTTCATTGAGAAAGAATTTGAACCGGGAAAAGGCCGCGGTGCTCGCGGTGGCCCAGCCCGGCCCGGTGGACACGAAGGAGCCGCTGGCGCCGCGGTTGGCCAGGCTGTTGTCAAAGGTGGCGTGAAATGCGCGAGTGTGCGCGGGATAGACCTTGGCTGGCGCACCGTTGGCACCGTTGTCACTCATGAACAGGATGAGGGTATTGTCCAGGCGACCCTGGGCCTCCAGCAAGGCGAGCACCCGCCCGACCTGTGCGTCCATGTAGTCGATCATGGCCGCATAGATTTCCATATCGCGACGGCTGGCCGCTTTCTGCTCAGCCGTCAGCGAGGACCAGCGCGGAACATACCAGGGCCAGGGGGGCAGCGTCCGGGAAGCGGGTATCAGCCCGGCGGCCTGCAACCCGCGGAAGCGGCGCTCGCGCAACACCTCGTAGCCCTCGTCGTACACGCCCCGGTACTTGGCAATGTACGCCGGCGGTGCGTGCAGGGGGTCGTGGGGTGCGGTGTAGGCAAGATAGGCCAGAAAGGGCTGTGCACTGGCCGCGTCGCGTTGCAGCCACTGCAGCAGCTGCTCGGTGTAGTACTCGGTGGAATAGAAGTCCGCGTGCAGCTCGGGCACTACGCTGCCGTTGCGCACGTACACCGTGGGCTCAGCCGGATGCAGGGGCCTGGCGTCGGCAAAGTGGCTGGCTCCGCCCGGCAGCAGCGCAAAGGACTCCTGGAATCCGCGGGCGTGGGGGCCGTAGTCCGGGCTTGCGCCCAGATGCCATTTGCCCGAATGATAGGTCCGGTAGCCAGCAGCGCCCAGCAACTCGGCGATCGTCACCACCCGCTCGTTCAGGAAACCCTCGTAGCCAGGCTGGCCGCGCTGGGCGTCGGATACCAGCTGCGAGCCAATGCCGGCAATGTGGTTGTCCACGCCGGTCAGCAGGACCGCCCGCGTGGGCGCGCAGGTAGGCAGGGCGTGAAAATTCGCAAGGCGCAGCCCGCGACTGGCCAGGTCATCAAGGTGCGGGGTCTGCATCTCAGCGCCACCAAAGGCACCCAGGTCCGAGAAACCCATGTCATCGGCCACAATGATCAACACGTTGGGCCGATCGTCCCGGGCCACCGCCTCCTCAAGCGGGGCCAGCACCTCGGCCCGAACACCCGCGCAAACAAGGCACAGGCCAAGCAACCCGAGCAGACGACGCAGGGTCAGCATGCCATCAGCGCCCTGGCCTGTCGCAACACGGTTTCACTGTGGTCGACGGCCGCCTGCGCCATGCAGAAGCGGTCGGGGCGAATCAGCAGGATCTGCGGTTGTTCACTCCCCAGCCACTCTGCCAGCGCGCCGGATTTATCCACCCAGGCGTCGTTTGGCGCCATCTCGGCAGAGGTCCAGACGCTCGCACATTGCGGCGCAATGTCCGCCCAGAGCGCCAGCGCCGCCGGCGTCAACAGCGCCTGCGGATTGCAGTTCACGCCCAGCAGCGCAAACCCCGCACCCAGCAAGTCATCCAGCAAGCCGTGCTCGCCGTTGCGGCTCACCGGCGGCTGAATCAGCAGACTGCCGGGGATGGCGGAACCCTCATTCGCCAGCACCAGGGCGGCATCAACACGGCGCTGGGTCACGGCCTTCGCCATGTCCATTTCCAGAGCCTCCATGGCCTCGGCCGACTGATTGAGCTCGGCAAAAAAGGCGTCCCGTTCGGCAGCCGCCGCTTCATCGATCGGCTGGATCTGCTGCCCCAGGGTCAGGGCAGTCTGGATCAGCTCCCAGGCATGGTCGCGACGATCCTTTTCATAAGTCTCCAGCAGGCAAGCGCTGGCGACGCCCTTGACCACCGCCGCCAGCTTCCAGGACAGGTTGGCAACATCGCGCAGGCCGCTGTTCAGGCCCTGGCCGGCAAAGGGCGGTGTCATGTGTGCCGCATCACCGGCCAGGAACACGCGCCCGTCCCGCCAGCGCTCGGCGAGCAGGGCGTGGAAGTCATACACCCGCTTGCGGTACACCTCTACCTGCCCGGGGTCGGTGTAGGGCGCAATAAGCTGGCGGATCATGCCGTCGTCGAGCAACTGTTCCGGGGTTTCACCCGGCATCAGCATCCACTCCCAGCGGCGCTCGCCGTGGCGCTTGCGGATGGTCATGCCCGGCCGTTTCGGGTCGCAGAAAAACCGGCAATCCAGCTGCCCGTCCAGGTAGGCATCGCGGGTATCGATCACCAGCCAGGGCTGCGGGTTGGTCTCGCCCTGCATGGCAATGTGCAGCAGCGAACGCACGGTGGAACGGCCGCCATCGCAGCCCACCAGATACGCGGCTTCAATGGTGATGTCCTCGCCCCTGGCGTTGCGACACAGCGCTGTTACGCCAAGGTCGCTCTGCTCCAGGCCCAGCAGGGTGTGTTCGAACAACAGCTGCACACTGTCGTGCCGGGACAGCGTTGCGGCCAGGTGCCGATCCAGCGTGGGCTGGTCAAAGGCGTTGACCATCGGGTAGCCGTAGGGTTTGTAGTCCGGCCGGCCCACCTTGAACAGGCGGGTGCCTGCACCGTTGATATAGTCGGCTTCCAGCCCGATCAGAAAACTGTCCCGCAGTTCATCCAGCAGGCCCAGCTTCTGCAGCGTTCTCAGCGACTCCCCGTCGATGGCAATGGCCCGCGGCTCCTCCATGGTCGCTGGCAGGCGATCAATCACAAGGCACTCATGCCCCGCTTGCCCCAGCAGATGCGCCAGGGTCAGCCCCGCGGGCCCGGCTCCGCAGATGAGTACTGACGTTTTCCAGTTCATTGTGGCTGCCCTCTTACATCCAGCGCGGCGGACCCTGCAGGCAACAGCTCAAGGTAAAATCCGTAGCCGTCCAGGGACTGCCGGACAGCGCTCTCCACGGCTCCGGCATCGGCCTGGGGGCCAGCGGTTAGCGCCAGCTTCACCACCGTACCGTGCTTTTTGCTGGGCTCGGCTTGCACGGTGAATTGGGCAAGCAGTTCAGACAGTTCAGCGAGTTCCCGCTGCACCACGTACTCAACCTCACGCAGCAGCAACGTCGGCTTGTGAATCTTGCCCACACCGGTAACCGGCAGCTGCGCGAGTATCACCACGTCTTTGGGAACGGCGGCGCGCTCGCCGATGTGGTGTTCACACCAGGCCAGCAGCTCATCCGCGGACACCTCACTGTTCACATCTACGTAAGCCACGGGCAGCTCCCCGGCGTATTTGTCCGGGCGGCCTATCGCAGCCACCAGGTTCACCGCCGGGTGGGCGCTGAGCGCCTCTTCGATGGTTTTGGGATCAATATTGTGACCACCGCGGATAATCAGCTCCTTGGCACGGCCGGTAAGCCAGAAGTAGCCATCCGCATCCTGGCGCGCAAGATCTCCGGTGTTGAGCCATACCTGCCCCTGCGGGTCGCGGAGGAAGAGGCCCGCGTTCAGGGCACTGTCGGTATAGCCCGGCGTGACCGAGGGCCCATTGATCAGCAGGGTACCTACCTCATCGGTGTGGCAAACGCGCTCCCAGCCACCGCTGCTGTCCACAAGAACTGCCTGCATCCGGGTGTAGGGAATCGGCAAGCCGATAGAGCCAATGCGCGGCGGATCAGCGGCCAGCGGGGTCAGTGAACTGCACACGGTAGCCTCCGTCAGGCCATAGCCTTCCAGCAGGCGGATCCCGGTGTGGCGCTGAAATTGCTCGAACAGGCTCACCGGCATGGGCGCTGCACCGCAGACCGCAAACTGCAGGCTGGAGAGGTTAAATCCCTCGCAAGGCAGCTGCGACAGAATGCTGAACACGGTGGGCACCGCGTTGAAATTCGTGATGGCAAATTTTTCGATGAGGGCATAGAAATGCTCGATCACCCCGGGGCTGCGAAAGCCGTTGATACCGGCCAGCAGCACGGTGCCACCGCGGCCAAAGACAGACAGGCCGCTGCCGATCGCGGCATTGCAATGAAACAGAGGCAGCCCGGTGAAGTAGCAGGTGTCAGCCTGCTCAGGGATCAGGCTGTTGATCGCCCAGGCGCAGTAGACCTCGTTGCCGTGGCTGTGCTGAGCCAGCTTGGGCAGCCCGGTGGTACCGCCGGTGTGAAACAGCGAGGCAATGGCGCCATCGGACCAGTCCCGCGCGAAGTCCAGGGCATCTGCCCGCTGGCGCCCAAGCATTAGGTGAAAATCCACGCAGCGCGGGTCCGAATAGCCGCCACTGCCGCCAACCACCAGCACATGCTCCAGGGCCGGGGCTGCCTCGAGAATGGCCGCGAGCTTCGGCCAGATATCCAGCTCCGGGTGCTCGCCGTGAATCACCAGCGCGCGGCTGCCGGCGCTGTGAACAATGGCGCCGATTTCTCTGCCCTCAAGCAGGTAATTGACCGGATTGACGATGGCGCAGGCCTCGCCGCCCCACAGCACAAGGTGTGCCTCGGGCACATTGGGCAGCACCATGGACACTACTTCCTCCGGGCCCAGCCCCAGACTGTGCAGGGCGTTGGCGCAGCGGTGTATCTGCCCGAGAAACTCCGCGTAGGTCAGTTCCAGCACGCAGCTGCTGTCCTGGCTGTTTAGCCATGCGGGAACGCTGCTCACATAGCGCAGGGCTATCGCCGCCGGATTCTGTTCAGTGGCCTGGCGAATAAACTGGTAGGTGGAAGCGGGAAGGCCGCGATCAGCCAAGGGCACGGATTCGATCTTGTCGATATCAGCGCGGCAGGCTATCGCACCCCGCGCAACTGCAGTTTGACGCATGTGGGTACCTGTCAGAGTGATGGCTTAGGCATCGGCGATGAGGTTGCGCTGACGGCCGAGATCGATTGCACCGTCCAGCGACACGATGGACAGCTCCAGAACGTCACCGGGCTGCAGGAAGCGCTCGCGGGCAAGCTGCGCTTGGGTGAATTTCTCCCGCCGTTTCCGGTCGTTCCTGAAGTTGGCCAGAATTGCCAGGGCGACCTTCAGATTCGAGCCGGCCAGCACGCCACCGGGGGTGCCCGTCAACAGACAGTCGCCGGCCTGCATGTCGGCGAAGCTGGCAATACTGGTGAGCGTTGGCGCGGGGCGGTGGATCAGATCAGCGGTTGTCGCCGACTGCCGCACGGCGCCATTGACCTTGAGCTCGAGCTTGAACTGGTAGAGCTGATGAAAATCCTCCGCATCCAGCAGATACAGAATCGGGCCCATGGGGCAGAAGGTGCGCTGGCTCTTGCCCCGAAACCACTGCAGCATCGGCGCACCAAACATCAGATCCCGGGCGGAGACATCGTTGCACAGCACCAGGCCGCCGACATACTCGGGCAAATCTGCCTCGGCAATGAGTACGGGTGCAGAGATATCGCGTTTGAGCACCAGTGCGAGTTCGATTTCGTAATCGAGCAGCTGGCAACCCCGGGGCCTCAGGATGGTCTCGTTGGGCCCGCAGATGCTCGAGGCCGCCTTCATGAACAGCAGGCTCTCGTCCTCGGCGGCGGCTGAGGCGCCCGACTCCTCGCGGTGCTCGGCGTAATTCAAACCCTGGCAGAACAGCTGTACGTTGCTGTCTATGGGTGACAGCAACGTGATATCAGTCGGCGCCAGTGGCGCATCGGCCGCACGCCTGCCCCGCAAGGCCTGCGGGTCCTGAAAATACTCGGCCATCAGGGCCTGGTGCGTTTGCGCAGCGGTCGCAAGAGGATAGACCTGCCCCTCCTGCCACTCACCCCAGTGCACCGTGTCCTCACCCTGCCGACGGTATCGTGCGATTGCCATACCCATCATGAATCTCCCGTTATTTCAGCCAGGGGCGCGGCGGGCGTGACATGGCCCGTTTCAGCTCCAGTATTTTCGAGCGCCACGCGGCGCCACCAACAATGATTTTCAAGATGTCAGGCAGAGTCGGTTTGACGTTCATCGCGGCCGGAACATCGTGCCCCCAGGCCCACAAACCGCCGCGGTCCATCAGGTGGTACTGGATGGGCCAGCTGCTGTCGAAGACATCCCCATCGGCATAGTGCTCCACTTCAAAGCCGTGGGGGTCCAACCAATAGTCGAAGATCTGGCTGCCCAGAATGTGGCGGCCAATACCCCAGAAATGTTCCCAGCCCGCGCGCTTGAGGTGCTGCTGCCCCTGCCCGATCGCGTCCAGATCCAGGGTTTCATAGGCGCTGTGCATGTACTTCGGGCTGGGGCCCGAGGCCAGCACCACGCTATGGTGATCCGCTGGAGTCTCGCCCTTGTCGAAGCGGCAGAAGGCCAACACAGGGCGCCCCGTTCCCGTGCACTGCACGTCTGTGGGCAGCAAACCCAGATGCCGGCGGTACCAGGCCCAGGACGTCTCGAAATCCGACACCATCAACACATAGTGCCCAAAGCGCTCAACCGGGCTCGGCTGGAGCGGGGGGCGCTGCCCCTGATTCACTCGGGGCTTGTTGCGGGGCAGGTTGGTCGGCACGGGTTGGCAGGGGCTGTCCAGGGGTTCCACGGCGCTGCGCCCCACCACCAGGTCAACGGCAAAGCCATCGGGATCGGTCAGACGCACACGTTCGCCGCCGCCGGGGCCGTCCAGCGGCTCAAGCGGCAAGCCGGTTTCCCGCGCCACGTGCTGGAGATCTTCGCGGCTCGCAAGCACAAAGCCTGCGCCGATGAAACGGGCTTTCGGGCCGCGGTAAGCGACATAGATGTACGGTGCCGGACCCTGGCCGCGCATGTACAGCGCATCAGCGCTGCTGTGCGCTGCAGTCATGCCGAAGTCCAGCAGAAACGCCTTCTGTTTGTCCAGATCAGGCACTTCAAAGGCAATGTAGGCCGTATCCACTGCCCGCACCAGCGGCGGCTCACCCAGCGTAACCGGAACCGAGCCGGGCGCCGCCAGTTCTGCTGCGCTGTAGCTGTCCGACCCGGGATAGACGATCTTGTCGAGTGCATGCTGCATGGTGCATTCCTCCTGATGAGGCTGTTAGCCGCCAAAGCGGTAGGTCACAGACAGCTCCACCTCGCGCCCGCGACCGCGGTTCTTCCAATAGACTCCGGGTTGCAAAAAAGCCTGCCCGGCAAAGGTCGTGGGTTGCTCATCGGTGACATTGAACAGGCTCAGCGCGGCCTCCCAGGTATCAGAGGCAGAGGCAAGCCCAAGGCGCAGATTCAGCTTCCAATATTCGTCCTCAAAGAGGTTCTCGTCCTGGGAAAAATCCAGCGGCGTTTCACCCTTGAAGGAGGCATCAAGCCGCGCGTTCAAGACCAGACGAGTACCCACCGGGGCAGAATACTCCGCGAACATCGAGCCCGCCCACTCAGGCGCATTGTCCACCTGCACACCATCGAGATCCTGAATCAGATTGGCGGCACCGGGGCGCGGGTTTGGATAGCAGACCAACGCGGCGGCCTGCACCGGATTGTTCGGGCAGCCGGCGCTGAAGTCGCGGTATTCCGCTTGCAGGTAGGCGATGTTGGCGCCAAGGGTGACCGTTTCGCTGGCTGCGACAAGACCCTCCAGCTCCACTCCCTGGGACAGGGCCTTGGCCGCGTTGCTGATGACAAAGTTGTTGACGGACGGGTCAAAGGCACCGACCTGCAGGTCATCGAAGTCCGTGCGGAATACCGCGGCGTTGACCCGGGCACGGCCGTTCAGCCAGTCGGTTTTTACGCCCAGCTCGACGCTGTAGGCGGTTTCCGGCTCGAAGCCGAACTGGGTGATATCGCCGGCGCTTTCGCTGGCATTGAAGCCGCCCGCCTTGCTGGCCTTCACCCAGCTCAGGTAGAACATGCCCTGGTCACTGAAGTCCCACTGCAGACTTGCCGCAGGGTCAACATTCTCCTCCGAGCGATCGTCGCGGTAGGCAAAATCCCGGTAATTCAGCAGGGCGCCAATCAGCCCATAGCGGCCAGGGTCAACATCGGCCAGGCGCGCATCGCCCTGATACACCAGGGTCAGGTATTCACTGGCCGCGTCCTTGTCATCACGGGAATAGCGCAGGCCCGCGTTCAGCCGCAGCGAGGGGCGAATTTCCCAGGTGACCTGGCCAAAGGCCGACCAGGTGGTGGAATCCTCGCGATAAACGGAATCGGAGGTCACTGAAAGCAGCGGCACCGCGCCAAACAGGTTCTGCAATGTTGCCACTTCCAGCTTTCGGTCCAGGTAGTACAGGCCCGCAATGAAACTCAGGGTCTCGCCCTGGGGTGACGCTATGCGCAGTTCATGAGACAGCTGCTCGAAGTCTTCCTCGCGCAGACGATCCGCCAGATTCACCGCGGTAAAGTCGAAGTCCGCGAACTGGTCGCGCTGATAGTCGCCGTAGCCGCCGATATAGGTGAGCTCATAAGCACCCAGCTGCTGCTTGACCTCCACGGTCACGGTGTCTGAGTCCTGATCCAGATACTCCTCCAGATTGATACGGGAGGTATTGTCCAGGCGATAATCTTCCCCGGCAGCGCGCGCCTGCCGATAAATACCCGCCGAAATCTGGCCGATGGGGGTGCCCGGCTGAAAACCGGGATTGGTTTCCAGAGTGGATGGCAGCGTACCGGGCGAGTAATCCGCCACCACCTGCCAGTTGGTGCCCCGCTCCTCAAGCGTGCTGGTTTCAACCTTGAGCATCACTTCGGTGGTATCCGTGGCATCCCAGCGCAGCATTCCCCGGAAGACGCTGGTATCGGCTGTTGGCACCGCCGTATTCAGGGCGGCGCTGCGCATGTAGGCGTCCTCTTCCGACCAGCGAGCAGCGAGCCGGGCGGAGACGCGCTCAGTGAGCGGCCCTGAGAGAACGGCGGTAAGCTCCTGACTGCCGTGCTCTATCTCGTGCCGGGCGGAGATTTGCCCCTCGAGAACATCCGCAGGCCGATTGGAAATCAGACTCAGGGCACCTGCGACACTGTTCTTGCCGAACAGCACACCCTGTGGGCCCTTGAGCACCTCCACCCGCTCAAGATCCAGAAACGGCGCCTGAAACAGTGCCGCACGGGAGGCGTAGATACCGTCCACGAACAGACCCACGGACTGCTCGAAGCCGACATTGCCGGTACCGCTGCCCAGCCCGCGAATGACCACGCGATTAACCCCGGGGGAGTCGCTGATATCCACGTTGGGTATGGAATCGGACAGGCTCTCGAGGTTGGCAGCGCCGCTTAAGGCCAGCTGCTCACCGGATATCGCAGTGATGGAAATCGGCACATCCTGGGCGCTCTCCGCGCGCTTCTGGGCAGTGACGATAACCTCCTCCAGAGACTGCGCCAGCAACCCGGGCGCCAGGGGCAGCGCCAGTGCGCTCGCCGTCAAGGCCAGGGCCAGGGGCCGCACTCGCGCAGGAAAACTCTGTGAAACCATCGGATGTTATCTCCTTATTGTCGTTGCTCATGGCGGCGGCTCAACCCGGTTAAACGCACCCGCTGAACAGCGTATGGTGTGATGCTGACATATCGGTGACCAAATAGTCAATGACTTTATGGTCACCAATTAAGCGCGGATGACACAGCCTCGGCAAGCCCGGCGCGTAGACTATTGCGCGACTTCGCCTACAATAGGCGCCCCATGGCCCAGCCGCTGTCCAGAGGAGCGATCGTGCCCAAACCCAGCCAAAGCGCACGCGAAGCGCACAGTGAGCGCATTCGCAATGCGCTGCTGCAATCCTGCGCCGACTGGCTGTGTGAAAAGCCTATCGACGCCATCACCATCAATGAAATCGTCGAGCGCGCGGGCGTCGCCAAGGGCAGTTTCTACAATCACTTTCCGGACAAGGAAGCCCTGCAGGCAACCGTCTCCACCGCCATACTGCGGGAAGTGGAAAGCCAGGTGCGCGCCAATAACGCGAATGTAGCGGACCCCGCCTACCGGCTCACCAGGGGGCTGTGTACTCACATTCGCCTGGCGGTGGTGGATCCGCGACGGGCCACCATCATGCTGCGCGGCCACGACTGGGCGATTTCAGGACAACACGAATTGCACACGAGTATTCGCGATGATGTGTCCGCGGGCATTGCCAGCGGGCGCTTCGCCGAGCGCTGCAGGGATGTCGGGGTACTCCAGGTTATCGGCACCGGCTACTTCAGCATGCTGCGCATACTGGAACAGAAGCTCTCGGTGCGCGGTGCCGTGGATCTGGCCACCCGCGCCCTGGCATTGACGCTTTGCGGCTTTGGCGTGGATGAAGCCGAAGCGACACAGATCGCTTCAGCCTCTGCCAAGGACATCATCAGGCGCTAGCGGCGGGGTCCACAAAAAACTGTAGCACAGCTGCCTCGTCCGTCACGGCGTGACCACGTTGAACCAGTACTCGAATTGATCCAGGGTCGCAAAAAAGGTACCGATGGCCGTGCCATCGCCGTCCAGCGCGGCCTTGCCTTCCTGCAGCAGCGCTGGCAGCCCGACCCGGCGCATCAGCAGACGATCAAAGTCACTGCGATCCAGAGTCAGCTGCGCCGTTGCCGCCGGGGCCATCCCGCTGCGCGGGAACGCAACCGCGGGATTGACCTCGATATGGAACTGCTCCTGTCGATCCGGGAACAGGAACTGGACGACGAAGGGATCGCGACTCAGCCTGGCCGGATCATAACGCGCCACCAGTGCATCCAGAAGGCCGGCCGTTGGTACGCCCTGCAGAAAGGCCGGATCATCGAAGGTCTGGGGCGTCTCGGGCAGGCCGTCGCGCAACTCCATGGCTGCGGTCAGGTAGTAGTTGCGCCAGGCACCGGACTCGGCCTGGAAGCCCATCTGTTCATAGGCCGCCGCCAGCCACTCCTGCGCCGGGCGGTTACCCCCGTCCGCGAATACAAGGTGGTTGAATACGGTGGCCGCCCAACGGTAGTCACCGGACTCAAAGGCGCTAATACCCTTGCGCAGCCCCTCCTCTGCGCCGCCCATCAGCTCGACGTAACGTGTGGCCGCGGCCTCGGGGGGATGCGGATGGTAATTGGCGGGGACCCCATCCCACCAGCCGAAGTAGTTCTGATACACGGCCTTGGAATTGTGATTGAGGGTGCCGTAATAATCGCGAGTGCCGAAGTCCGTCGCGGCGAAGTAGGGCTCGGCCAGCTGCTCGGCGATCTCGTGCTGGGTACCACCGTGGTTGGCCAGGCGAATGGTCTGGTCATGCACGTAGCGGTACAGGTCCCGCTGGTTCTGCAGCGCCTGCTGCAGCCGCTCCTGGCCCCAGGTTGGCCAGTGATGGGAGGCAAACAGCACCTCGGCCTCGCCGCCGAAGCGAACCAGCATCTCGTCCAGCACCTGGCTCCAGCGCAGGGTATCGCGCACCTTGGCGCCCCGCGGCGTGAGGACGTTGTGGAAGGTGCGAGTGCCCACTTCCGCCGTGCACAGCGCCTTCATTGCCGGCAGGTAGAACATCAGTTCGGCTGGCGCTTCCGTGTGCGAGGCATCCACGAAGACGAACTCCACTCCATCGATGATCAGGGTCTCGCCCCCCAGCGGCACCTCATGGGTGGGCCGCAGCAGACCAATCTGGCCGGTTGACAGGCGCTGCCCGAGGCCGGTGCCGACATGACCGGTGGCACCCGCCGCGAGATGGGTGCCGAATTGCAGGGAGGCACGCCGGCCCATGTAGTTGCCCGCCAGCAGGTTCTCGCTGACGGCCTCGGCGGTAAAGCCGTGGGGAGCGATAACCGGTACCTGGCGCTGTGCGACCTCCGCCTCATCGATAATGCCGCGGACGCCACCAAAGTGATCGCCGTGGGAGTGGGTGAAAATAATGCCCGTGACCGGGCGCTCACCCAGCTCGCGATTGGCCAGTGCAAGGCCGGCGCGGGCGGGCTCCGCCGAAGTCAGTGGATCCACCACGATCCAGCCGCTGTCGCCGGCAATCAGTGTCATCACCGCCATGTCATAGCCGCGGAACTGCCAGATCCCGGGCACCACTTCGAACAGGCCGTGCAGGCTGTTGAGTTGGCCCTGGCGCCAGAGTGACGGGTTCACCGTGGCCGGGGCGGGGGCATCGAGGAAGTCGAAGCGCGAGGAATCCCAGGCAACGCTGCCGTCGGGATTCAGAATACGTGGATCATCCAGCTGTGCCACCAGGCCGCGGCTGGCATCCTCGAAATCCTGGCGATCGGCCAGCGGCAGGCGTTCGGCCACGGCAAGGTTGGCGGCCTGGGTGGCGGGAGTGGCGACGCCAACGGGGGGCCGGGGCAGTGGATCGGCCGTCACTGTGACGGCTGCCCCGACAATGAGGGCGATGGGCAAAAGGGCAGACGCAAGGCGGAGCATGGCGATGTTCCTTCTCATTATGGTTAGCGGAACACTAGCACACGCCAAGGGAAAGTCGATTACCGAACTCGCGCCGCTCATCGCAAACTTCTGACGCAGTTTGTCGAACTGGCACCCATTCTCATCGATCCTCTGTCCAAACAAAAAACCCCGCCTGTGGCGGGGTCTGTAGTTTGGTAGGACCAGGCGGATTCGAACCGCCGACCTCTACCATGTCAAGGTAGCGCTCTAACCAACTGAGCTATGGTCCTATATCGTCATCCAAGCCGGCAAGGCCGACCTCTACCATGTCAAACTTTCTAACCGCTCAGGGCTGTGCTCTTGCCAAC
>JBLRXF010000012.1:0-20201 GCA_047920875.1 Haliea sp.
CGAAGGGATTGCCGATGGCCAGGACCTTGCGCCCCACGCTGAGTTCGGAGGAGTCGCCCACCGGCAGCCGGGTGAGGCTCTCTGGCGGATTCTCGATACGCAGCACGGCGAGATCCTTTTCCGGCGCCACGCCAATGACTTCGGCGTCGAACTCCGTCTGGTCCTGCAGGGTGACCGTGAGGCGGTGGGCGCCGGCGATGACATGGTAGTTGGTGACGATCAGGCCGCTGGAATCCCAGACAAAGCCGGTGCCTGAGCCCCGGGGTATCTCATGCACATTGAGCGAGAACATGTCCCGGCGCAGGGCCTTGTTGGTTACGAACACCACCGCAGGGCTGGCCTTGCGAAAAATCTCGGTGCTGTTGGCCTCGTCTTCGGTGGCAAAGCTGAGATAGTCAACCTCGGCAGCGAGGGTTGCCGGTGCCAGCAGCAGGGCCAGCAGCAGGCCGCAGAATCCATGGATCAATGCTGTCATCGGTGCTCAGTTCTCCTGCTGCTTGAAGGCGTCGATAAAGGCACGAATACGTTTGGCATTGGCGCCTATATCACCCACGCCCACCCGGGATACGGAGCGCAGGTCAATGACGCTGCCCTCGGCGGCGGAGCGGATGCGGATGGCGATATCGTCCTTGAAGGCCATGATGGCGGTGGTCTCTACCGCTTCGATGGTGCCACTTTCCGGGTTCTGCCAGACAATATCCCAGCCCAGGCCTGCCGCCACTTCCAGGGCGTGGCGATAGGCGTTGCTGGCGCTGCGTTCGCTGCGCAGGCTGGTCAGATCCGGGTAGGCCTCGCGCTGCACGCCCAGCGTGTCGGGCTTGACTGCCAGGCTGTTGCTGCTCGGACCGCGCAGGTCGGGTGCATGGGTGAAGACAGGCGGGTCGTTCAGGTCGGTCGTGATGTCGTGGATAGCGGGATAGTCGCCCCGGGTCCCCAGGACAGACAGAAACAGGAGGGTGCCGGGCAGCGCCAGCAGGGCGCCCAGGCCAATCTGACGGCTTCGCTGCCGGTACTTGGGTAATGCCAGAAGCACCATCAGCAGCAACAGGATGATGGCCGCAGCCAGGCAGCTGATGGCATAGAGCAGCAGACCCTGCTGCCACAGGCCGGCCCTGACCGTCAGCACCGCCAACGGCAGGGCCAGCAGGAGGGCGAGGGCAAGGTAGATCAGTGCGCTCAGCAGTCGCGAAGAGCCCGAAGACTGTGGCATGGGTATGCTCCCTGGTGGGTTGGGACGGCAAGAATACTATTACTGACGCAGCGGTGCGAGGCTTGCAACCGGTTCAACAGAGCAGCCATGAGCTTCGCTTTTAAGCAGGGCTGATTGAGCTTTGCGGGGGCATTTGCTTAACTCCGGCGCTCACACATCATAACAAGCCCCGTGTGGGGCCAGGGAGCAATGGAATGGGACGAGTGGCGGGCAAGGTGGCAATTGTCACGGGCGGGGCGAGCGGCATGGGCAAGGCGGATGCAATCCTGTTGGCTCGGGAGGGCGCCTCAGTGGTGGTTGCGGATCTCAACGAGGCCGATGGGCAGGCCGTGGTGGCCAGTATTGGTGATCAGGCCCGGTTCATGCGCCTTGATGTCACCGACGAAGACAACTGGCGCAGCGTGATCGCCGCTACTGTGGCTGAGTTCGGGCGCCTCGATATCCTGGTCAACAACGCCGGCCTGTTGACGGTGGCCTCGGTGGTGGATACGGATCTCGCCACCTATCGCAAGGTGCAGGCCGTCAACGCCGAGGGCGTTTTCCTCGGCTGCAAGCACGCCATTCCCGCCATGGAACAGAGCGGTGGCGGCTCTATCATCAATATGTCTTCGGTGGCGGCGATCCAGGGCGTCTCTTTTGCTGCCGCCTACAGCGCCAGCAAGGGTGCCGTGCGCTCGCTGACCAAGTCCGTGGCCATGTACTGCAAGGAGAAGGGCAACCACATTCGCTGCAACTCGGTGCACCCTGACGGTGTCAGGACGCCGATGGTGGTGAAGGTGGCGACAGGTAAGGAGACTGTGAGCGCGGAGGAGCTGGCTTCCCTGCAGGGGAACAACATGTGTAATCCCGAAGATGTGGCCCACATGGTGCTGTACCTGGCGGCGGATGAGTCCTGGTTCGTGAACGGCGCCGAAATGCTGATCGATAACTGCTCGACCATTACCCCACCACTGGGATTGTCCTGAGGAGCACACATGGAAAAGGTGCTCTATTGCCTGTGGCGCCAGAGCGCCGTCAGGGCGGACGCTTTCGGGGCAGGCTTGCGCGAGTCCCTGGTTCCGCAGTTGCAGGCCCTGACCGCTGTGCGCGGTCTGCGGCTGGGGGTAGTCGATAGCGCGGTTGCAGCCGCAGCGGACAAGCGCCTGCAGACTACGGGGCCGCTACCCGACGCGCTGCTGTCCCTGTGGCTGGATGATGCCTGGCAGAGGCCTGATCCGGTGGCGCTGGCGCCGGGGCTGGTAGCCCGCAGCTGCGCCTGGCTGGTGGCGGAGGCCGAACCCATCGTCAACACCACCCAGCCCCCCGGCGCCGATGCCCGGGTGCCCGGCTTCTGCCAGGTGGCGCTGCTGCAGCGGCCGCCGCGCCTGGACGAAGCAGCCTGGCTGGCAATCTGGAAGGGCAGCCATGGCCGGGTGGCCATCGACACCCAGTCCACCTTTGCCTACCGCCAGAACCTGGTGGTGTGTGCGCTGGATACCGATGCCCCGCTGTTGCATGCGATCGTCGAAGAGAACTTCCCCGACGCGGCGATGACGTCAAAACACGCTTTCTATGCGGCGGCGGACGATGCCATGCTGGCCGCGCACGAAACCGCGATGATGGAGAGCTGCGCCCGCTTCATCGACTTCGACAAAATCGATGTCGTGCCGATGAGCGAGTACCTGTTCAGCGCTGCTGCAGGGCCCTGATCCGGTCTTCCAGCGGCGGATGGGAGCGGAACAGGCCTGAGAGACCCTCTTTCAGCTGTTCGCTGATACCGAAGGCGGTCATCTCCCCGGGCAGATCCTGGGGCAGGCCCTGCTCCGCCCGCAGCCGCTGCAGGGCGCCGATCATGGCCGCATTGCCCGCCAGGCTGGCACCCGCGGCGTCGGCCCGGTACTCGCGCCAGCGTGAGAACCAGAACACGATCATGCTGGCGAGAATGCTGAGCACGATCTGGGCGATGAAAGAGACCACGTAATAGCCAATCCCGTAGCCGCGTTCGGTCTTGAATATCACCCGGTCCACCGTATGGCCAATAATCCGCGCGAAGAACAGCACGAAGGTATTCACCACCCCCTGAATGAGCGTGAGGGTCACCATGTCGCCGTTGGCAACGTGGCCGATCTCATGGGCCATGACGGCGCGGGCCTCCTCGCGACTGAAGCGCTGCAGCAGGCCGCTGCTGACAGCGACCAGGGCCGCGTTGCGATTCCAGCCGGTGGCGAAGGCGTTGGAGGCCTCCGACGGGAAAATGCCGACCTCGGGCATGCCTATCCCTGCCTCCCGGGCCAGTTCACGCACCGTTTCCAGCAGCCACTGCTCGTCGCGGGTGCGGGGATTCTCGATGATCCGGGTTCCGGTGCTGCGTTTCGCCATCCATTTTGACAGGAACAGGGAGATCAGCGAGCCGCCGAAGCCAAATACGGCGCAGAAGATCAGCAGGGCACCGAGATTCAGGTCCACGCCGTTGGCGGCAAGGATGCCCTCCAGGCCCAGCAGGTTGAAGACCAGGCTGACCAGCACCAGCACGGCAATGTTGGTGGCCAGAAAGAGCAGGATTCTCATGTCAGTGTTGCACCTCGTGATGGTGGTTGTTCAAACGCTGGTTGGACCGTCAACCAGGGCCTCGTGTTCCGTTGCCGCAACCGCCGTCGGTGCGTCTGCCGCCTCAGGCAGTGGCAGGGGATGGGTGCTGGGTTCCACCAGCGGCTCGCCGCGCTCATCCACTGCGGCGGTGACCACCTCGCCGCGCAGGTCCACATCCTTGCTGCTGAGCTCGAACAGCAGGTTGACCGCTTCGTCCTGGTACTTCACGCGCTGCACCGTGCGGGCGTCGCGGCCGTCTACCCAGGCTTTGCTCTTGCCCCAGTAGTGGCCCAGCTGGTTGCGGATGACAAATACGTCGCTCATGGTAGACCGTGTTCCTCTGCAATAGATACGAATATGGGTGTTGCCAGGTTCAGCCGAGGAGGACGTCCTTGGCCTGGTTGACCTTCGCGGCGAGGTAGTCGTTGCCGCCGCGGTCGGGGTGCAGCTTCTGCATCAGCTTCCGGTGCGCCTGCACGATGTCTTCGTTGCTGGCCTTCTCGCCAAGACCCAGTACCGCCAGCGCCTCGCTGCGGGAGAGCCCGCTGCTGCTGTCCGGCGGTGCCTGCTGCTGTCTGCCGAAATCCGACTCGCCGGGAAAGCGCTGCTCCAGATAACCGACCAGCAATTGTACAGAATCATTGTCTTGCTGTTGACAGTACTGCAGCAGCTCTTCGAGCTGACTGCGGTCCAGTTCATCCAGCCGCCAGTTCTGCAGCGGGCCGCACAGCACCTCGCCGCTGAGCTTGCCGGACTCGTGGTCCAGGTGCATGCGCAGAATGCTGGACTCTACTGTGGAGTGCTGGCCCGGGCCCGCAGCACTGCCTTTGCTGCGCAGTGCAGAAAGCATGGGAAACAGGCGTATCAGCAGGGGCAGCAGCTGGCGCGCGCCCACCAGCAGGCCGGTCAGCGCTGCGCCGACCCAGTGCATGCGCCCGGTCAGGGTCAGAAACAGCACCGCGGCCACGGCGATGACAATCCCCAGTTTCAGGTACTGGGCCTTGCGCTGGTGAGGGGGCAGGGCCTGGGCGCGGATGAAGAGAATGTAGAGGGCAAGCGCGATGGCCAGCAGCAGCAAGAGTTTCGGCACGTCGGTTCTCAGGGCTTGAGTTGTTGGAGCAGCAGTTTAGCACCCTCCCCGGGGTTATTCTCCAACGCGGCCCGGCCGCCGGCGGCGTAGCGCGCCACAGCCCCCAGCAGTTCCGCCAGGGTGTGGGCGCTGCGGTGATCAAACCGCGCCCAGGCGCCGCCGCTGAGCTTCGCCATGCTCTGGAAGGTGCGCCGTACCAGGGGGTCGTCGCCCTCCTGGAACAGGAATAGCGGCAGTTTCAGCAGCCCGCACTGACCCGCCTGGTTGCACAGGCTGTCGGGCAGCTCCTCTACGGCGTCACCGATGAACACGAGCGCCCGCACCGGCGCTTCCCGGTGCACTTTTTGGGCGTGGCGCAGCAGGCGACCTATCTGCGTGTGTCCGCCTTCGCAGCGCACCCGCGCCATCTGACTGGCGAGGGCCTCGGTGTCGCGCAGCCAGGGGCTGGCGTGAAACTCCTGGAAGCCCCGGTAGTAGCATAGCTGGACCGAGAGCGAGGTGATGCGACCCGCGCTGGTGAACATGTCCGACTGAAGTTGCCGGGCAATGGCCCAGGTGGGTTCGCGACTGGCGGTGGCATCGATAGCGAACAGGAGCCGCGGATGCCTTTCGGCAAAGGTGGCGACCGCTTTGCTCTTGCTGAGAAAAGCCTGCACCTCTTTGCTGCTGGCCTGGGTGGCGGGCGGTTTTGTCATCGGGCTATGCAGCCAGCGTCATGATGCTAGTGCCTGCGCTCCAGTTTCCCGAGGCGCTCCAGTTCTGCGAGGTAGTGGCGGCGCTCGGCGAGCTCCGCAATGGCGCTCTGCAGGCTGCTTTCATCGAGCGCCTGATTGTTTTCCTGCCCGGCGACGATGCGCCACAGCTTGCGGCTGCACAGTGCGCCCGGATCGAATGTGGTGTTGTATGTTGTCATCAATAATTCCTTCTGATCAGCAGCTATGACCACGGCCAGCCCGGTTGGTTCGCGACCCGCCGTGCCCGTGATTGCTGCAGACTAGGGCATAAATGTGACAGTCCCGTGGCGAACAGTACAAATGCCTCGCATCCGAGCTTACACCGACTACTTCGGAAAGGGGAAGGGCAGTACACTGGCTGCTCAGTCGCACTGAGGGAAGGACCATGAGCCTGTTCGATATTCGCAAGAAGCGCGCGATTCCCACCGCCGAGTCGGCGCTGCCCGGGCGCGCCACGCCGATGCCCGTTCCTGCCCGGCACCATGTCAATGGTCACCCGCTGGTGGGGCCCTTTCCCGAGGGTCTGCAGCAGGCGGTGTTTGCCATGGGCTGTTTCTGGGGCGTCGAGCGCCTGTTCTGGCAGTTGCCCGGGGTGTACAGCACCGCAGCGGGCTATGCTGGCGGCCACACCCCGAATCCCAGCTATCAGGAGGTGTGCAGCGGCCAGACCGGTCATACCGAGGTAGTGCTGGTGGTGTTCGATCCAGCGCTCCAGACCTATGCCGAGCTGTTGCAGCGTTTCTGGGAAGGGCATGATCCGACCCAGGGCATGCGTCAGGGCAATGATCTGGGCACCCAGTATCGCTCTGCAATCTACACCTTCGGCGCCGAACAGCAGCGACAGGCGGAACTCAGCCGCGAGCAGTTTCAGGCAGCCCTGGATCGCGCCGGCTATGGAGTGATTACCACCGAGATTCGGCCTGCACCCCCTTTTTACTACGCCGAGGACTATCACCAGCAGTATCTGGCGAAGAATCCCGGGGGTTACTGCGGTTTGGGTGGCACTGGGGTGTCCTGCCCGGCTGGTCTGGCGGCGAGTAGTGTAAGTTGAACCAGCCGCCCTAAACCGGCGGCCCGGCACAGGCATTCCCGGTCGCGGTAATTTGCCGCCTTGCTGTTTTGCCTGAAAGGCTGCTTTAATCCAGACTAATCGTTGTTAGTGACGAGTGCGCTCGAAACATAATTATAAACAGAGAGGTACAGTTGATGTTGAAGCCTGGTGCAAGACCTTCGTCTGTCATTTCCCTTGCGGTTGCCGCCGCGCTTGGCAGTCTCGTGCCCCTGCCGGTGCTGGCCCAGGGCATGGTGCTCGAGGAGGTGCTGGTTACCGCCCGCAAGCGAGCCGAGAGCCTGCAGGAGACTCCGCTCGCGGTGACCGCGCTGGATGGCGCAGCGCTCCGCGAGGCTGGCGTCCGCAACCTCTCGGACCTGAACAGCCTGGCGCCCAATATCGATGTGGTGGAAGCCAACGGGTCCGCGCCGCTCGCCAGCGTTTATATCCGCGGCGTCGGCCAGCGCAATACCGGCGAGAATATCGACTCCGGTGTTGGTATCTATATCGACGATATCTACCTCGGCCGTCCTGACGGTGCCCTGCTGGACCTTAATGACATCCAGTCGGTACAGGTCTTGCGCGGCCCCCAGGGGACGCTGTTCGGCAAGAATACAACCGGCGGTGCCCTGGTCTTCACCACCAACAAGCCGGTGGAGGAGTTCGAGGGCTCGGTGGGTGTCCGGGTCGGTAACTATGATCGTCTGGACACCGAGTTCGTGCTCAATCTGCCGCTCACCGACAGCCTGTGGACCCGTTTTTCCGGGGTCACGCGCAAACGCGACGGCCACCTCGAGAACCTGTTCGATGGCAAGGATTACATGGATGAGGACCGCCAGAGCATCATCTGGCAGACGCGCTGGGTCGCCAGTGACGATCTCACCCTGGATCTCAACCTGAACTGGGCCGAGACCGACCAGCGCATGCGGCCGCAGAAGTGTGTCAATGTCAATGATACGGGCTGGCAGGCAACACTGTTCAACGCGATTGCCATCGGCCCTGCCACCGGCCGCACCCTGGCGGACTTCTGTCAGGATGCCGCCGACGCGGGGGGCGGTGATCCGCGCACGATCATTTCCGACCTCGGCGGGGAGTACAAGGCCGAAAACCGGGGAGCTTCGGTGGTGGCGGAATGGGCGCTAAGCAGTGACCTCACCTTCAAGAGCATCAGCGGCTACCGCTATACCGAGGCGTCGCAGAACGATGAGCTGGACCACACGGGTATCCCGTTCCTGCATCGCACCAATACCGTGCACCCCCAGGGCGGCGCTGGCGAGAGCGATCAGTTCAGTCAGGAATTCCAGTTCATCGGCAGCGCCTTTGACGATCGGCTGCAGTATGTCACCGGCCTCTACTGGTTCGAAGAGGAGAGCAAGGGTCGGCAGAGTATCAGCTTCCTCGGACCCTTCGAGCCCGCGATTGCCAATCTGTTCTTCCTCAACATCTCCCCTGATACCCAGACCGCCAATAACGATGCCGTGGCTGCCTACGCCCAGCTGGAGTGGGAGTTCAATTCCCAGTGGCGGGCCACTCTGGGCCTGCGCTACACCGATGAGAGCCGCGAGCTGAAGATCCAGGATCTGGCGGTAGACCCAGCGACTCTGGACCTCAACGGCGGACCTGCAATCCCCGTGGGCGGCGGTCTGTTTGTGGTCCAACGCCCAAGCTTCGAATACAACCCCGGGTTTTCCCTGGTTGACGCCGGGGTGCGTCAGCGCAAGGTCTCCAACAGCGACGTGACGCCAATGGCCAGTATCCAGTACCTGATTGGCGAAAACAGCTGGCTGGACCAGGGCAGTATCTATCTCACCTACAGCGAAGGCTTTCTCTCGGGGGGGCTGTCTGAATCACCGACCGGTGACCTGGAGCGTTTTGAGCCTGAGGAAGTCGAGAATATTGAACTGGGCTTCAAGCTGGACTTGCTGGAGCGCCGCCTGCGTCTGAACGGCGCCTTCTTCTACACGGATTACACCAACCGTCAGCTCACCACGCTGGTGATCAACCCCGAGGTCAACTCACCCTCTCCGGCTACCATCAACGCGGCCGAATCCACCATCAAGGGCTTCGAGTTGGAGAGCACCTGGCTCGCAACGGATAATCTCGTTATTGGGTTCAACGCCACCATCACCGACGGTGACATCAAGGAGTTCATGGACGAGCAGATCAGGATTGCCGACACCTCCGTGGCCCCGGGCCCCGGCTGCGTGCGTGCCAACCTGAGCCTGCTGCAGGTGGATTCCTGCCCCAACGACCGCTCTGGCGAGAACCTGCCGCGGCTGGCTGAACAGAGCTATCTGCTGTCGGCGCAGTACAACCTGGAAACGGCTTACGGCACCTTCGTGCCGAGGATTCAGGCGAGCTGGAAGTTCGATATGGAGTTCTGCTTCGATGCGCTCAGCTGCACCACTGGCCTCTGGTTCGAGGACGAGCAGTTCGAGCTCAGCGCCCGTTTGAGCTGGCTGTCGCCCGATGAGCGCTGGAGTGCGGCGCTGTACGGCACCAATCTGACGGGCGAGGACTATATCAACGGCGGTATCGCCCTGGTTGAATCCACTGGTACGGGCGGCTATGCAGTGGCGCCGCCGCGGATGTATGGGGCGGAGATTCAGTACCGGTTCTGAGAACGGACGGGCTGGCGATTCCACCCGGGGTCGCCGCGCGGACGCCGTGGCGCCGCTACCCACGGTGCACTAGCCCTGGCTTCACCACGGCATCCTGGCTTCCTGTAGCCCCGGTCAGGGTCGAAGCTCCGCTGGTTGGTAGCGGGCGGGGGAGGGGCAGGTCCATCCGCGACTCTTGACAGCATGGATGCTGTCAAGAAGCCTACAGGGACGTATTCACGGCGTGTCGCGGGTGGACCTGCCGCTTCCGCGCCCAGCGTCGCTCCACGAAAGCACTCAGACAGCTCTCCCTGGCAGCGTCGCTCCATGAAAGCACTCAAATAGCCCGCCCCAGCAGCGCCGCGACGGCGTTCTCGACCCGCAGGATACGCGGTCCCAGGGAGACCTGGCGGCAGCCTGCGGCCAGCAGTTTGTCCACTTCGTAGGGGATGAAGCCGCCCTCCGGGCCAACTGCCAGGAGCGTTGGCCGGGTAAGGCTGGTGGGAGCAAGGGGGGCGTCGCCGGGGTGGGCGAGGAGGGCGTCGCGGCCTTCGATGAGGCCCGGCAGCTGGTCTTCGACGAAGGGCTTGAAGCGCGGGTGCAGGTGCACCGGGGGCAAAACGGTGTCCCGGGCCTGTTCCAGGCCCTGCAGCAGGTAGTCCCGGATAACAGCCGGGGCGAGTACCGGGGTTTGCCAGTAGCTCTTTTCGACCCGGTAGCTGTTGATCAGATGAATCTCCGCGGCGCCGAACTCGGCCGCGGCGCGCAGAATACGGCGCAGCATTTTCGGCCGCGGCAGGGCCAGGAGCAGGGTCACGGGCAGTTTAGGTGCCGGCTGGCTGTGCAATATCACCTGCAGTGTAGCGCTGTGCTTGTCGATGGCGGTGACGGTGCCGCGGCCCTTCAGGCCGTCGATCTCGCCGACCTGCAGTTCGTCACCGGGCTTTGCGCGCAGCACCTGGCGCAGGTGCGTGGCCCGGCGGCCGGTGAGGCGCAGCAGGCCATTCTGGGTGCATTCGCCGGCGGCGAACAGCAGCAGGTTCACTGTGCCGTCAGCCTGCCCAGAGGTCGTAGTCGTCGGCGCCGGTGACTTCCGCCTCGACAAAATCACCCGGTTGCAGGTCGGTAATCCCGTCCAGATAAACCTTGCCATCGATCTCGGGTGCATCGGCGGTGGAGCGGCCGATGGCGCCGTCCTCGTCCACCTCGTCGATCAGGATTTCGATGGTACGCCCTATCTTTGCCTGCAACTTGGCGGCGCTGATCTGCTGCTGCAGGGCCATGAAACGGTCCCAGCGCTCCTGCTTGACGGTTTCCGGCACCGGGTCGGGAAGGTCGTTGGCGGGAGCGCCGGCGACGGGGGAGTACTGGAAGCAGCCCACCCGGTCCAGCTGCGCTTCCTCGAGGAAATCCAGCAGGACCTCGAAATCTGCATCGGTCTCGCCAGGGAAGCCCACGATGAAGGTGCTGCGCAGGGTGATTTCGGGGCAGATCTGGCGCCAGTTCTGGATTCGCTCCAGAGATTTCTCTGCGGCGGCGGGGCGCTTCATGCGCTTGAGTACGCTGGGGCTGCCGTGCTGGAAGGGGATATCCAGGTAGGGCAGGATCTTGCCGTCCGCCATCAGCGGCAGGATATTGTCCACGTGCGGATAGGGGTAGACGTAGTGCAGGCGCACCCAGATCCCGAACTCCGCCAACCCTTCGCAGAGTGACTGCATGCTGGTTTTCATCGGCCGCCCGTTCCAGAAGCCGGTGCGGTATTTCAGGTCGACGCCATAAGCGCTGGTGTCCTGGGAAATCACCAGCAATTCGCGCACTCCGGCCTGGACCAGGCGCTCGGCCTCTTGCATCACCTCGCCTATGGGTCGGCTCACCAGGTCGCCGCGCATATGCGGAATGATGCAGAAGCTGCAGCGGTGGTTGCAGCCCTCGGAAATCTTCAGATAGGCGTAGTGCCGCGGAGTCAGTTTGACGCCCTGGGGCGGCACCAGGTCGATATAGGGGTCGTGCACCTGTATGTGAGGCACGTGCCGGTGTACAGCGCTGACCACTTCCTCGTAGGCTGCCGGCCCGGTGACGCTGAGTACCTTCGGATGCAGCTGCAGAATGGACTCGGCGTCGGCGCCTTTGCCCATGCAGCCGGTCACGATGACATTGCCGTTTTCACTGATGGCCTCGCCTATGGCGTCCAGAGACTCCTGTTTGGCGCTGTCGATGAAGCCGCAGGTGTTGACCACTACCAGCTCGGCGTCCTGGTAGCTGGGCACGATTTCATAGCCGTCCAGCTTGAGCTGGGTGAGGATGCGTTCGGAATCAACCAGGGCCTTGGGGCAGCCCAGGCTGACGAAGCCGACTTTATTGCTGGACATGGCGTTGATCCGGGAGGGCAGGGCCGCTGATTATACAGATGCCGGTGCTTTCACCCAATGGCCGCGGGCGGCAGCCAACAATGGATTCAAAAGGCGTGGCTGCTGCGTTCGCCGCAGCCCAGTACGCGCAGTTCCTGTCGCAGGTGCTGCTGCAGGGCAAGACCGTCCTCGCGATTGAGAAATTCCCCGACACTGATGCGCTCCCCCGCGCACTGCAGGCTGAGGCCGGGTGCGTCCCAGGGGTGGCGTTCGGGTTCTATCGTGAGACCTGTTGCCTCCCGGGCGAAAGTCCAGCTGTGGCGCGGCAGGTAAAAGCCCTTGTCTATCTGTACGGCGTCCGCAGCGAAGGTAATCACGTGCCGGTACTGGAGCTTCCAGTTGACGTAGTACAGGGAGCCACCCAGGGCCGCCAACTCCAGTCCTGCAAAGGGCAGGATCGGCCACGCGCCAACGAGGGCGAAGCCGATGGCCGCGCCCAGGGAGGGCACCGACAACGCCAGCAGCACCAGTTTGTTGCTGCGCCAGGTAGCGGACTGATTGGGTTTGGCGACGATGGTGACTGTGTTTCCATCGCTGCTGCGAATAACCAAGGCGAAAGCTCCTGAAGGTTTTGTCAAGTTTAGTACAGTCGCCGGCTGCAGGCAGCAGTGTCCGCCTTTTGTTCAGCGCCAGTGCAGCCTGCCGGCGGCGCTGCCGGTAGCGCTCGCGCGGTCCAGTGCAGGCGGCTACACTGCCGGTTCCAGGGGGAAGCCTGGTCGTCAGACCATAGGGGAGCAGTGCACTGTGCTGAATGCTGAGGAACTCGTTGCCGGAGAGGAGGCTGTCATCATCGACTGCCGGTTCGTGCTGGGCAAGCCCGGGGCCGGGCGCGAGCACTATCTCCAGGGCCATATTCCCGGCGCTCACTATCTGCATCTGGAGGATGATCTGTCCGGGCCTGTAGGCCGCCACGGTGGGCGCCACCCGCTGCCCGATCCCGCTGTCCTGGCGGCGAGGCTCGCTAGCCTCGGTATTGGTCTGGAAACGCCGGTCATCGCCTACGACGATTCCCGTTTCGCCTTTGCTGCCCGATTTTGGTGGCTGCTGCGGGCGCTGGGCTATCAGCCGCCCCGGTTGCTGAACGGCGGCTACCAGGCCTGGGTGGAGGCTGGCGGCGCGGTGTCGACCGAGGTGCCGAGACCCGAGCCCTGTGCGCAGCCAGCGGTAGTCGACTATCGCGGATACTGTGGCATTGACGATTTGCCCCGGTTGCAGGCTGCGGGGGCGACGCTGCTGGATTCCCGTGAACCGAAGCGCTTTGCCGGTGAGGAGGAGCCGATTGATCCGGTGGCCGGCCATATCCCCGGCGCCCTGAACGTGCCCTGGCAGCGGGTCAGTGACGATCGGGGTCGGCTGCGGGATACGGCCGCTCTGGCGGAGCACTTCGCGGCGCTTCCTGCGGGATCGCAGCGGGTGGTTTATTGTGGCTCCGGGGTGACGGCCTGCGTGAATCTGTATGCCCTGGCAACGTTGGGGGATAGGGAAGCCCTGCTCTACCCAGGCAGCTGGTCGGATTGGTGCAGTTACCTGCCACTTGGGGACTGACGCTCAGAAGTCCGCCGGACACGCCTCCTGCAGCCAGGCGCCGGTGGCGGGATGGGTAAAGCCCAGCTCCGTGGCGTGCAGCAGCAGCCGCGGTGACAGCGCCAGCGCTGCCGGGTGAGCGTACATGTCGCAGCCCAGGATTGGATGGCCCATCTCGCGACAGTGAATGCGCAGCTGGTGCGAGCGGCCGGTCTGTGGCGTCAGCTGCAGCCGGGTGCGATCCTGCCCGCGTTCCAGCACTTCAAACCAGGTAATGGCCTCGCGGCCGGTATCGTGGCAGATTTTCTGCAGCGGCCGCCGCTCCCAGTCGCAGACGATGGGCAGGTTGATCTCGCCGCTGTCCGCCTCGACCACCCCCCAGACCACCGCCTCATATTGTTTGTATACCAGCCGCTCCTGGAACTGCCGGCTGATGTGGGCGTGGGTGGGCTTGTCCAGCGGCACCACCATGATGCCGGATGTATCCAGATCGAGGCGATGGACCATGCTTGCGCCGGGGTAATCCTGCTGTAGCCGGGTGACCAGGCAATCCTTGTTCAGGCGGTGGCGCCCCGGCACGCTCAGCAGCAGGTGGGGCTTGCGCACCAGCAGCAGGTGAGCGTCCTGATACAGGATGCGGATGGGTTCCTGGCTGTGGGGTACCAGATAGGGCGGCAGTTCCTCGTCCATGTTGACCCGGGTCAGGCCGCCGGCTGGGGTTCGGCTGCGGTCTTGCCGAGGGCGCGCTGGTAGGCCGCCACCGCGCGAGCCAGGCCCATGGACAGGGCGTCGACGGTCAGCGCGTGGCCGATGGAGACCTCCAGCAAGCCTGTAACCCGGGTAAACAGCGGCAGATTGTGCAGGTCCAGGTCGTGGCCGGCATTCAGGCCGAGCCCGACCTCTGCGGCGGTTTCGGCGGCCGCGATGTAACGCTGCAGTACCGCATCCACATCCTGGCCGGTGGCAAAGGCGCGGGCGTAGCTTTCCGTGTACAGCTCGATGCGATCCGTGCCGGTCTGGGCCGCAAGACGGATCTGCTCCGGGTCCGGGTCCATGAACAGGCTGGTGCGAATGCCCAGTGCCTTGAGCTCCTGGACCAGAGGTGCGATGACGTCGCCGTCGCGCCTGAGGTCGAAGCCGTGGTCGGAGGTGAGCTGGTTGTCGCCATCCGGGACCAGGGTACACTGGGCCGGGCGGATTTCCCGCACCAGGGCCATGAACCCCGGGTAGTCGCTGACGCCCTGCCGGTCGCTCTTGCGCGGGCCGGTCATGGGGTTGCCTTCGATATTGAATTCCACGCTCAGCATGGCGGCCAGGTCGTGGCAGTCCTGCACCCGGATGTGGCGCTGGTCCGGCCGCGGGTGCACGGTAATGCCGTCGGCGCCGGCGTCGATGCAGATCTGCGCGTGGCGCGGGATATCCGGATTGCGGGTATCCCGGGAATTGCGAATCAGGGCGATCTTGTTGAGATTGACGCTGAGCGCAGTCATAGCAGAGGCTTGCGGACGATTTCCTGGATCACGATCGGCTGTTCCGGCACATCCTGGTGTCCATATACCGTCTTTACCGGGCTGGAGGCGATATAGTCGACGATCGCCATGCCGTCCGTCACTTCGCCAAAGACCGTATAGCCCTCCCGGCCCGGTGCCCAGTCCAGCTGCAGGTTGCTGCGCTGATTGATAAAAAACTGGGCTCCGGCAGAGTCCGGATCCGCCGTGCGGGCCATGGCGATGGTGCCGCGTACATTGTGCAGCCGGTTGCGGGACTCATTGACGATCGGTTCGCCGGTTTCCTTCTCGGTCATATCGGGCAGGAAGCCGCCGCCCTGGATCATGAAGTTGGGAATGACGCGGTGAAAAATGGTGCCGTTGTAGTGGCCCGCGTCAACATAGGCCAGGAAGTTGGCCACGGTGATTGGCGACTTGTCCCGGAACAGGCGCAGAGTGATCTCGCCCTCGCTGGTCTTGATAACCACCTGGGGATTGGGTAGCGGGGTTTCCTCCGCAGTTGCCGCCGTCATGGGCAGGAACAACAGCAGGGCTAAGCTAAGGGCGCGTAACATGGTCAGGTCCTCTCGTAGCGTAGTGGTGGCGGGGCGTCAGCCCCAGCCGTCGTTGCGTCTGCGCTTGGGCCAGAGGCGGGGTGCCACCAGGGTAATGACAACGCCGAGCAGCACCGCCAGGGCCCCGTCCAGGAACGCGCTGCTGCGCAGATTTTCCTGCAATCGCTGGTTCTCGGCCCCGAGCATGTCGGCCTGGGCGCGCAGGTTCTCGGCCTCCTCGACCAGGCGCCGGTTGTCGGCGTCCAACTGCAGTGAGCGGCCGGAGATCTGTCGCAGCTGCGCGAGTTCCTCGGTCAGGGTCTGCAGGGAGCTGTCCGCATTGTCCACATCGCCCTCCAGTTGCACGCGCACGGCCCTCAGGTCGGCCAGTTCCTGCGTCAGCTCGGCATTTGCCGCGGCCAGTTCCTCCGCACGCGCAACGGCCGCATCGATCTGGTTGCGGGCGGGAGCCTCGGCCATCAGATGCTGTGTGCGAACCCAGCCGCTGGTGCCGTTATCGGTGGTGACTTCTGACCACTCGCCGTCTGCGGAGGCCCGGCTCACCGTCAGCCGGGTGCCGGAGGGAATACCGCGGTGAACAATGCGGAAATCATTGCCCGCGCCGCTGCGCACGGGAACGTACTGGGTGTCACTGACATAGCGAATATCCTGTGCCTGCGCGGGGGCAGACAGCAGAAGGGCCGCCAGGGAAATGATCAGGGTGTATTGCAAAGCGCTATCCTTTTAGCCGAACCTGAATCTGAGGCCGGCCAGTTTATCACGCTGCCGCCGCTTCAGGGCAGCACGCGCTTGTAGGGCTTGACCACAACCCGGCGGAACACGCCGGCGTCGACATAGGGGTCCGAGTCCGCCCAGGCGGTGGCTGCTTCCAGGCTTGCGAACTCGGCGATAATCAGGCTGCCGGTAAAGCCGGCCGCGCCAGGGTCCTCCGTATCCAGCGCCGGGTGCGGGCCTGCGACCAGGAGGCGTCCCTCGTCCACCAGCTGCTGGATGCGTGCCAGGTGCGCAGGGCGCGCCTGTTGGCGCAGTGGCAGGCTGTTGTCGACATCTTCACAGAGTATTGCGTAGAGCATCTGCTGCTTACTCCTGGTTGCTGGCGGGCTGTTCTTTGAGATGCGGCGCGACGATCAGTGCCGTCAGGCCCGTCAGGACCACGGTGAACAGTATTGCCGAGTACATTTTGTAGCTGACCCAGGTAGCCTCGCTATAGCCGTAGGCCACCACCAGATTGAGGGCGCCCACCACGCTGAAGTGGGCGACCCAGAGCAGATTGAGGCGGGTCCAGATGCGGTGCGGGAGCTGAATCTGGCTGCCCAGGGTGCGCTCCATCAGGTTCCGCTGGCCGATGAACTGGGAGGCGCCAAAGACGAAGGCCAACACCCAGTTGAAGATGGTCGGCTTCCACATGATGAACATCTCGTTGCGCAGCAGCAAGGTTGCCGCGCCAAACCCGCAGGCAGCAAGACCAACCCAGAGCAGACGCTTCTCCAGTTGCCGGGTCAGCGCCCAGGTCGCAAGCACCTGAATTACGGTCGCGACCATCAACACTGCGGTGGCAGTGAAGATACCGTCCACCGTGTGGCTCCAGCCGTACAGTGTCACGGTATCGCCATCCATCTGGTAGACGATAAAGAACAGGGCGATGGGTACGAATTCGAGCAGTTGTCTCATGAAAAGCGGCCTTGCTCCAGCATGTTAGGATACGCGTCGGGGTCGACACTGTCGGGCCTGTATCAGGCCATCGCAGTTGCAGCGATCACGGAGTGTAGAGTTTGTGCTGATTGACTTCCACACCCATACCACCGCATCGGACGGGGCGCTGAGCCCCGCGCAGCTGGTGGACAGGGCCCGCAGCAGGGGTATACGCCTGTTCGCCATAACCGATCACGATACAGTGAGCGGCTACCAGGCCGCCTGCGCGCATTATAGCCCGAGTGACGAGGAAATGAGTCTGGTGGCCGGGCTGGAGTTTTCCTGCGTCTGGTCCGGTGCCACCATCCACGTGGTGGGCCTGGGGGTGGATTGTGCCCATCCGGTTCTGCGGCAGGGCCTGGAACGACTGGCCGTCGCTCGCTGTGACCGGGGGCAGGTGATCGCGGAGAGGCTGGAGAAGCTGGGCTTTCCGGGAGCCCTGGAGGGCGCGCTGCTGGAGGCCGGAGACAGCCAGCTGGGGCGGCCGCATTTTGCCGCCTGGATGGTGGCACAGGGCCATGCCAAAGACACCGCTGCAGCCTTTGATCGCTATCTGGGGCGGGGCAAGCCAGGGGATGTCAAGGCCTTCTGGCCCGCGCTGGCAGAGGTGACGCAGTGGATTGTCGAGGCCGGCGGCGTTGCCGTGCTGGCGCATCCCCTCAAGTACAAGCTGACCCGGAGCAAGCTGCAGCGGCTGGTGGGCGACTTCAAGAGCGCTGGCGGGGAGGCGGTAGAAGTCATCAACGGCAGGCAGACCCTGGAGCAGACCCGGCAGCTCTGCCGGCTGGCGCTGGAGTCCGCCCTGGAGGTGTCCATTGGCAGCGATTTTCACCGCGACAGCCCCTGGGGCCCGGAACTGGGTGTAGAATTGCGCCACCTTGGCAGTCTGCGCGGTGTTTGGGAGCGCTGGTTGCCCGTTGCCCGCTCACCAGGAGAAGCGCTGTGAGCCAGTATTTCCAGATTCACCCTGACAATCCGCAGGCACGGCTGATCCGCCAGGCCACGGATATCATTCGCGCGGGTGGTGTGGTGGCCTACCCCACAGACTCCGCCTATGCGCTGGGCTGCCATATCGGTGACAAGGCGGCCCTGGATCGTATCCGCCGCATACGCCGACTGGATGATAAACACAACTTCACCCTGGTATGCCGCGACCTCTCCGATATTGCCAACTACGCCAAGGTCGACAACACCGTGTATCGCCGGCTCAAGGCCAGTACGCCGGGACCCTACACCTTCATCCTGCGTGCCACGTCTGAAGTGCCGCGGCGGCTGCTGCACCCCAAGCGCAAGACGGTGGGCCTGCGTATCCCCGACAATGCGGTGGCGATGGCCCTGCTCGCGGACCTCGGTGAACCGCTGATGAGCGTCACCATGATCATGCCGGGCGACGAATTCCCGCTGATCGACCCCTACGAGATCCGCGAACTCCTGGAGCACGAGGTTGACCTGGTCATCGACGGCGGCTACTGCGGCCTTGAGCCCACCACCGTGGTGGATCTGGTGGATGACGTTCCCATCGTACTGCGGGCCGGCAAGGGCGATGTGACCCCATTTGAGTCCTGATCTAGTATACTCGCGGCCTTGACAGGTACAGGATCGCCCGTGAACGAGACGCCGCCGCCCAGCACCCCCGCAGGCCCTGAGCTCGCTGCCAGCCAGCGTCCGCAGCAGGGTGAAATGCCGTTTGCGGTCGTGCTCGGCAAGGCCATGACTGAAATACCGCGCGATCTGTATATCCCGCCGCAGGCGCTGGAAGTGTTCCTGGAGGCCTTTGAAGGCCCTCTGGACCTGCTGCTGTACCTGATCCAGACAGAACCTGGATATTCTCGAGATCGACGTCTCCGAGATTACGGCCCAGTACATGCGCTACGTGGAACTGATGGACGCCATGCAGTTTGAGCTGGCGGCGGAGTACCTGCTGATGGCGGCGATGCTCGCGGAGATCAAGTCACGCATGCTGCTGCCGCGCTCGGAGACTATCGAGGCGGAAGAGGATGACCCCCGCGCCGAACTGATCCGCCGCCTGCAGGAGTACGAGCGCTTCAAGAAAGCTGCCGAAGACATTGAGGAGCTGCCGCGGCTGGAGCGGGATACCTGGGTTGGCAGCGCCGAACCTCCGGACCTGAACCGGGCGCGACCGGACCCGGACGTGGACATGCGCGAGCTGCTGCTGGCCCTGGGCGAGGTCCTGCGCCGTGCAGACATGTTTGAAAGCCACCATATCCAGCGTGAGGCCCTGTCCACCCGGGAGCGCATGTCCGATATTCTGGAGAAGCTCTCGGGTCGCCAGTTTGTTCCTTTCGTGGCTCTGTTCTCGGCGAAGGAGGGGCGCCTGGGAGTAGTGGTGACGTTTCTGGCCGTGATGGAGCTGATCAAGGAGTCCCTGGTGGAGATTGTACAAACTGAAAATTTTGGCCCGATCCACGTCAAGGCAAGGTCTGAGTAAGATGGCGGACACACATTCCACCCTGGTGCAGATTGTCGAGGGCGCGCTGCTGGCCGCCGGCAAGCCGTTGACCGTAGCGCAGCTCGGGGAGTTGTTTGAGGAGCATGACCGGCCCGCACCGGCGGATATCCGTGAGGCCCTGGCGGCTGCGGGCGAGCGCTGCGCAGACCGGGGTTACGAGCTGTGCGAGGTGGCGAGCGGCTTCCGCTATCAGGTGCGCCAGTCGCTGGCCCCCTGGGTGGCCAGGCTCTGGCAGGAGCGCCCGCAGAAATATTCCCGCGCCCTGCTGGAAACGCTGTCGCTGATTGCCTACCGCCAGCCCATCACCCGCGGCGAGATCGAGGAGATCCGCGGCGTCGCGGTCAGCTCCAATATCATCAAGACCCTGCACGAGCGCGAATGGATCCGCGTCGTCGGTCACCGCGATGTCCCTGGTCGCCCAGCCATGTATGCCACCACCCGCCAGTTTCTTGACTATTTCAATCTCAAGAACCTGGACCAGCTGCCGGCGCTGGCGGAAATCCGCGACCTGGAAACGCTGAATGCCGAGCTGGGATTCAATGATCCCCTGGAGGCCGCTGCACCTGCAGCTGGCCTCACGGAGACGCCCGCCGCCACAGAAAACGAGCCAGCCGCTGACGCCGCTGACAGCGATGAACTGCCACCTGATCCGGATCAAATCCATTGAGCAAACGCAAGCCTGAAGCCCCACCCGCCGCAGACGCAGCCTCGCGCGCGACCACAGTCGCCGGCGAGAAACTGCAGAAAGTCCTGGCCCGCACGGGCCTCGGTTCGCGCCGGGAAATGGAGCGC
>JBLRXF010000013.1:0-19041 GCA_047920875.1 Haliea sp.
AGCGGGAAAAGCATTTTGCCTCCCACGCCGCCCACGAACTGCGCACGCCTATCAGCGCCCTGAAGATCCACTTGCACAACCTGGAGGGTGAGTTCGGCGCCGGCAGCAGTGCCCTGGCCCACGCCAACGCCGGTGTCGAGCGCATGCAGCATCTCGTGGAGCAGTTGCTGGATCTGGCCCGCACCCAGCCCGAGCTGATCAAGGCAAATTTCCAGACCATGGATCTGCACGCGCTGGCGCAGCGGGTCACGGCGGATGTCTGGCCCGCGTTTGAAGCCCGTAACCAGTCTCTGTCTCTGACGGGCGCAGTGGTGCCCATGCAGGGTGACGAGGCGATGCTGGAAGTCCTGCTGCGCAACCTGCTCGACAACGCCGGCAAGTACACGCCTGGCGGTGGAGAGATCGCGGTCTTCGCCGGTCTGCGCGAGGGCAGGATTGTGCTGGAAGTGGGGGACAGTGGTCCGGGGATACCGGCTGCGGAGCGTGAGCGGGTCTTTGAGCGTTTCTATCGCGTCGGTGAAAGGATGCGGGCTAGCGTGACCGGCGCCGGGCTGGGGCTGGCCATCGTGCAGCATATTGTGCAGCTGCATGCTGCGCGGATCAGCCTGGGTGACAGCGGCCTCGACAGCGGGCTGGTCGTCACTGTGGAATTTCCCGCTGCAGGCGAAGCCCGTGGCTAGCGCTGCGGGCGCCGTTCCGGCGCGCCTGGTCCTGGGGCTGCTCCTGGCGCTGGCCTGGACGCCGGCCATGGCGAAAACCCCGGTGTTTGAGCTGGAAATCCGCGACCATCTGTTCCACCCGGAGGAGCTCCGCATCCCCGCCGACACCAAGGTGAAACTGGTGGTCTACAACCGCGACCCGACTCCCGAGGAATTCGAGAGCTACGAGTTGAACCGGGAGAAAGTGATCATGGGTGGTGGCAAGGCGAATATTTTCATTGGCCCTCTGGCGCCCGGGGTTTACCCGTTCTTTGGTGAATTCAACCCGCGCACGGCGCAGGGTCGGGTGGTGGTCGAATGAGTCCCTGTCATGTTGCTTAACTCGGTCGTCCTGGTACTGCGCGAGGTGCTGGAAGCCGCGGTGCTGGTCAGCGTGCTGCTCGCTCTGGCCCACAACGTGCGCCTGCGCAATCACTGGCTCTGGATCGCACTGGCGCTGTCGATACTGTGCGTCGTCGCCTATTCCGGATCTCTCGGCGCGCTCACCGAGGCACTGGACGGTGCCGGCCAGGAAGTCACCAACGCCAGCCTGCAAGGGGCGGTGTTCCTTCTGGTCCTGCCGATTCTGTGTCTGTGCACCGCTTTTCCCCAAGCCGGTCAGCGGCGATTACTGGGAACCTTGATGACGCTCGCAGTGACCTTCGCCATTGTCCGCGAGTGCGCCGAGATCCAGATTTACGTGCAGGCCTTCGCCGCAGCCGGTGACCAGGCGCAGGCGGTGTGGGCGGGCAGCGCGCTGGGCGCGGGTATCGGGATAAGTGCCGGTGTACTGGTCTATGCCGCGCTGCGTGCGCTGGCACCCGTGGCGTCGCGCCGCGCCTGCCTCGCGGCACTGGGGCTGATCGGCGCCGGCATGGTGATGCAGGCCACCATGCTGCTGGAGCAGGTCGACTGGCTGCCGCAGCAGGCGCCACTCTGGGACAGCTCGGACTTTATCAGCGAGCAGTCCTTTGTCGGTGAACTTCTGTATGCGGTGCTGGGCTATGAGGCGACACCGGGGGCACTGCAGGTGGCGCTGTACGGCGCCAGTCTGCTGTTGGCCCTGGGCGCCATCGCGGTGGGCTGGAAATGGAGGATGTCGCGTGCAACTGAGCTGTAAACAGACACGGGCCCTGGCCCTGGTTTCCCTGCTCCTGCCGCTGCAGGTGCTGGCCGACGGCAGCGTCATCGACAAGATCTACCACCCCTACGTCAACCAGCTTGAGTGGGAGCTGGAGTGGCGCGCGGTCCAGCAGCGCGAGGATCCAGCCACCGGCGAAGCGCGCTATCAGACCCACAAGCTCGGACTGGGCCGTGCCGTTACCGAGTATGTGTTTGCCGAGGTTTACCTGATCGGCGAGGGCAGCGCCGATCGCAGTCTGCAGGTCAGTGCCTGGGAGGCGGAAGTGCTGTGGCAGATGTCGGAGCAGGGCGAGTACCTGCTGGACTACGGCCTTCTCTTCGAACTGGAAAAGGCCCGGGGCGAGGACGTCTGGGAGTATGCGACCACATTGCTGCTGGAGCGTGAACTGGGTCGCTTCAGCGCGACGGCCAATGTCGGTGTCGTGTATGAGTGGGGCGACGATATTGCCGATGAACTGGAAACCACGGCCGCGCTGCAGGCGCGCTACCGACACTCACCACTGCTGGAGCCGGCCCTGGAACTCTACCTGGGCGAGGACACCCGGGCCCTGGGCCCGGTGCTGCTGGGGATGGCGCGCCTTGGGGAGCGTCAGGCCCTGCGCTGGGAAGCAGGCATTGTGTGGGGCCTTGATCACACGACTGCGGACTATAGCGTTCGCGCACTGCTGGAATACGAGTTCTGAACCTGACCGGACTCTCCCGCTCAGCGCAGCAACCCGCTGCTGCGTTCAATCCGGATATCGTGCACGGTCTGCGTCACCGGGGCGCCGAACTGGTTGAAAATGGCAACATCGGCGGCGTCGCGTCCATAGCCAACCACGACATAGCTGCACTCCCGTCTGGTCTGGGTCGCGTCAAAGGTGTACCAGCGCCCGCCTACATAGGCTTCAAACCAGGCATGCATATCCATGGGTTCAAGGTTGTACAGATACCCCACCACCATACGCGCGGGGATGCTGAGGCTGCGACACAGCGCGATCCCCAGATGGGAGAGATCGCGACAGACGCCGGATTGGCGCAGGTTCACTTCCACGGCAGATTCCGGGTATTCGCTGCTGCCGGGGAGGTAGCGGATGGTACGCCGCAGCCAGTCCTCGATCGCTGCAACCTGGTCGTAGCCCAGCAGCTGGCCCGCGGTGATTTCACTGGCCATGTTGTAGAAACGGTCCGACTCGCAGTAGCGGCTGGGCAGAATAAAGCTGAGTACGGAGTCCGGCAGATCCTGCACCGGGACACAGGGTGCTCCCGGAGCGGTAGCAATCTGGTCCAGAATCATGACTTCCGCCGCGGCGTGAATGCGGAACTCGCCGGGCGGGGCGATCAGGCGCTGGCAGTAGTTGCCGTAGCCATCGGTGAATTCGGAAACCGGTACTCGGGGCACCAGGAGATACTCCTCCTGCGCGACCCACTGCTGCGGTCCTCGCCGGGGCCTCAGCATCAGCAGGAAGGGCGTTGGCTCGAGGATGTCGAAAGCAAGATCACAGCTGGTGTGGAACCACATGCAGAACGCCCACCGCGTCGGCAGCCAAAATGGCACTGTAGCAAACTGCGCGGTGTTTTACGCCCTGTTTTCGGCGTCGCCCTGGTCTGAAATTGGCGCTCTGCGGGCCGCGCTGTCAGTTTCCGGTTACCGCGTCCAGATACGCGCCATAGCCCGCCGCCGCCATGTCCTCCAGCGGAATGAAGCGCATCGCCGCCGAGTTCATGCAGTAGCGCATTCCGGTCGGGGCGGGGCCGTCGCTGAACACGTGGCCAAGATGGGAGTCGGCATGGCGGCTGCGCACCTCGGTGCGGGTCATGAAGAACTTGCGGTCGGTTTTCTCCACCACCATAGCGGGATTGATGGGCTGGGTAAAGCTGGGCCAGCCGGTGCCGGAGTCATACTTGTCCCTGGAGGAGAACAGTGGCTCGCCGGAAACGATATCCACATAGATGCCGGCCCGCTCCTCGTCCCAATAGGGATTGTTGAACGGGCGCTCGGTGCCGTCTTTTCGCGCCACCTCAAACTGCTCCCTGGTCAGCTGCTGTTTCAGGGTGGCATCGTCCGGGCGCCTGAAGGTGGCGGGGTCAAAGCCCGCGCCGGCGAGGGTCTGGTTGCTGCTGTCAGTGCGGTTCATGGTGGCTTGCTCCGGCGTGAAGCGGCTGAAGTCCAGGGTCCTGTCATCGCCCCAGACCTGGTCGATAAACTGGTAACGCCCCGAGTTGAATGTGTAGACCTTGTAGCGCAGCGGATTCTTCTTGTAATAGTCCTGATGGTAATCCTCCGCATCATAGAAGACAGTGAGCGGGGTAATCTCGATCAGAACCGGCTTGTCATAGCGTCCGGAAGCAGCCAGTGCCGCCCTGGATGCTTCAGCGGCCCGCTTCTGCCCGTCGTTGTGATAGAAGATTTCGGGGCGATACTGGCGGCCGCGATCGACGAACTGCCCGTCGATATCCGTGGGATCCATGAACCGCCAGAAGCCCTCCAGCAGACCTTCGTAAGTGATTTGCGCCGGATCGTAGTAGACCTGCACGGCCTCCGTATGACCGGTTCGACCCCCGGCAACCTCCTTGTAGCTCGGGTTTTTCTCACTGCCGCCGCTATAGCCGGAGACCGCCTCCACGACGCCCGGGATCTTCTCGAAGCCCTCCTCCACGCACCAGAAGCAGCCGCCGGCAAAGGTGGCTACCTCGATCCCGGGCCTGTCCGGCGCGTAGCGGGAGGCCGCCTGTGCCGCCCCCGCCGTGGTCAGCAGGGTTGCCAATGCGAGGCCGGCCACCAGGCCAGCCCTTGCCAGTCTCATCATCTTTGCTTGCCCTTGTCTGAACAGGTGTCCCTGTGTACGCCGGAACGGGATCTTCGGATGGTCAGACAGTGGTCACAGCGGAGAGTTCGGTTGCGGCGCGCGGAGCCGCAGGGTGCCTGGCGCAGCATTTATTTCAACAGCGACCCCATGAGCCCGCGAAAGAGTTTCCTGCCCAGATTGCTGCCCGCCGCTGAGCCCAGACTGCGCGCCATGCTCTTGATAAAGGCTTCACTGGTGCTTTGACGGTTACCCGCGCGCTTCCTGTTAGTGCCTGCGCGTTTTGCCAGTGTTTCCTCATCTTTCTCCGCCTGTCGGGCGGCGGTGCGCTCAAGCAGGATTTCATGAGCTGAGCGTGGGTCAACGGGGTCCTTGTACAGGCGCTGGTTCGGGTCCCGGGCGAGGATGGCGGCGCGCTCCTCAGCGCTTGCCGGACCCATGCGGGAGCTCGGCGGCCGCACCATCACCCGCTGTACCGGCGACGGTATGCCCCTGTCCTGGAGAGTGGAGACCAGCGCTTCGCCGACGCCCATTTCGGTGATGACGGTCACGGTGTCCAGCTCCGGGTTTTCCCTGAAGGACTGGGCGGCAATCCGCACAGCTTTCTGTTCTTTGGGCGTATAGGCCCGCAGAGCGTGCTGAATCCTGTTGCCAAGCTGGGCCAGTACCGCGTCGGGGATATCGCCGGGGCTCTGACTGATAAAGTACACGCCCACGCCCTTGGAGCGAATCAGCCGCACCACCTGCTCGATCTTCTCCAGCAACGCCTTGGGCACGTCGCGAAACAGCAGGTGCGCCTCGTCGAAGAAAAATACCAGTATCGGCTGTTCTGGATCCCCGAGCTCTGGCAGTTCCTCGAACAACTCCGACAGCAGCCAGAGCAGAAAGGTGGAGTACACCCGGGGGTTCTGTATCAGAGTGTCCGCGGCCAGCAGATTGATCACCCCGCGGCCGTCCCGGGTGGTCTGCATGAAATCCTTCAGCTCCAGCGACGGCTCACCAAAGAACACGCGGCCGCCTTCGCGCTCCAGCATCAGCAGACGCCGCAGGATGGCATTGACCGAGGCCTTGGCGACGCCAAAGCCAGGGCCCAGTTCGGCGCTGTGTTCGCCCAGGTATTCAAGGGTGGTGCGCAGGTCCGGCAGATCCACCAGCAGCAGGCCCTCGCTGTCGGCGAATTCGAAGACCACGGTCATCACCCCCTCCTGGGTGTCGTTCAGATCCAGCAGGCGCGACAGCAGCTGCGGGCCCATCTCTGTTACTGTGGTGCGTATCGGCGTCCCCAACTTGCCGAACAGGTCCCAGAAAGCGACCGGGAAACCGCGCTGCTGGTAGTCTTCCATGCCGATGAACTGCACCCGCTCATCCACTTTACGGTGTGGCGTACCCGCCTGGCTGATGCCGGAAATGTCGCCCTTCACATCGGCCATGAACACGGGCACGCCGAGGTCGGAGAAACCCTCGGCCAGGCATTGCAGGGTAACGGTCTTACCGGTTCCGGTGGCGCCGGCGATCAAACCGTGACGGTTGGCATAGCGCGGTATCAGCGATACCTGGCCAGCTGCGTTGCCGCCAATGAGCAGGGCGTCTGTCATGGCAATCCTGTTATCCCGTTTGCGTGCCGCGCTTGGCGAGCTTGGGTTTTACCGAAGCCACCGCGCTCCTGCGAACCTTGGCAGTTTTCGCTTTGGCTTTCGTTCTGGTGTTGGTCTTGGTTTTGCTCTTGGTTGCGGTCGTGGCGGCTTTCTTACCTGAGGCCGCGGCAGCTGCCTTGCGGCGAATGCGGGCCTTGGCGGCTGGAGCGACGCTGCCCAGCCCAGCGAGCTCTTCCAGTTCCTGCAGCGAATCTTCCAGGTAGTCGATGATGCGTTGGACCTGCGGCATGGAACGGCGGCAGGCGACAATGCCAAAGTCCAGCTGCTTGCGGTAACTGACCAGGGTGATGTTCATGGCGAAGCCATCGAAAACGATGGATGCGGGGTACATGCCCTCAAGGCTGGCACCATTCCAGTAGAGCTGTTCCCGCGGCCCCGGCACGTTGGAGATCACGGTGCTGAAGGCGGGGAACTGGCCGGCGAGGCCGAGTACCGAGCTGAGGAGGGCGGGAACCTGGGTCACCTGCATGAACAGGCTGGCCTCGCGCCCGCTCATGCTCCTGAGCAGATCCTTGCCCGCCGCCATGGAGGCCTGGATCTTGCGCAGGCGCTGCTCGGGATCAAAAATATCCGTGGCCAGGTCGGCGGTAATGAAGCCTACGGCGTTCGAGGAGTCGAGATCGGTTGCCTCGCGCAGGGATACCGGTGCCATGGCCTTCAGCGAATGGGGCGGGCGCTCGTTCTGGCTGGCCAGATAGCGCCGGAGGGCCCCCGAGCACATGGCCAGGACAATGTCATTGACGGTGGCATCGGTTGCCTTGCACACGCCCTGCACCCGCTCGAATTCGAAGGACTGGGCGACGAAGCGGCGTGAGCCGCTGACGTTGGTGTTGATGGAGGTGCGTGGCACCTGGTGCCAGGGCACGGAGAGGTTGCCGCTGCGGCCGAAAAAAGCCCCGCCGAACTGGCGGAAGGCGCTGACCAGATTGGCGGTAGTATCGTACTGCTGGCGCAGCACCTCCATGACGTTCTTCAATTCCTTGCTGTTGGGTTCGACGCGCGGTGTCCGCTTCGCCAACTGCTGTTTTTTGTAGGCTTCGTAGGTTGCGAACGACAGTGGCGAGTGCTTTGCCTTGGTCCGCGGGTCGCGTGAGTACATGGCGTTGACCATGTGCATTGCCGAAGCCCCGTCCACTGCCGCATGGTGCATCTTGCTGTAGAGGGCGAACTGGTTGTTCTGCAAGCCCTCGATCAGATGAATTTCCCAGAGTGGCCGGGTGCGATCCAGCAGAGTGCTGTGCAGGCGCGACACCAGCATGAACAGTTCCCGGTAGCGGCCGGGCTGGGGCAGGGCAGAGTGGCGCACGTGGTAGTCAATATCCAGATGGTTGTCTTGTTCCCAGTACAGCCGCAGCGGCCCGGCGCGCCCGGTGGTGATGAATTCGCCAAAGGGGCGCCGGTATTCCTCCTGGGTGCGCAGCGCCGCGAGCACCTCCTGCAGGAACTGGCGCTGGTCCACCCCCGTGGGAAAGTTGAACAAGTGCAGGCCGCCCACGTGCATGGGTGTTTGGCGCTTCTCCATCAGCAGAAAGCCGGCATCGGCAAGGGATACTGAACGCATACTTCGCAAACCTTATTATTGTAATTTCGCGCTAACAATAGACCGTAAGCTGGCGCAGGGGAAGCCCCACTTCCGTTCCGCTACAGCCAGCGAATCTTGCGAAACAGGGCCAGCATGCCGATCACCAGGAACAGCATCACCCCAAGGACGGCAAAATAGCCATGGCGCCATGCCAGCTCCGGGATGTACTGGAAATTCATCCCGTACAAACCGGCGATGAATGTTATCGGGATGAACAGGGCGGTAATGATGGTCAGGATCTTGATCGTATTGTTCAGCTTGTGTGAGGTGATGGAGATGTGGCTTTCCACCAGGTCCCCGCAGATCTCGTAGTACATCTGGCACAGGGTGTGCAGCCGCTCGCAGCGGTCGTACAGATCCCGGCGGACATGGTGGGTGTGGTCCTTGCCCGTACCCAGGTGTGCGGTACCTCCATGCAGGATCTGCTCTGCAAGTGCCCGGTGGTAGTTGAAGATTCTGTGCAGCTTGCGCAGGCGTGAGCGGTAGACCACCAGTTCCTTCATGACCGTGTCCGTTTCGTCGGACAGCAGTGCGTCTTCCAGCCCCGCCAGCGTATCTTCGAACTCCATGAGTTTTTCCAGATAGCGACCGCCAACGTAGTGCAGGATGCGCATGGCGAGAATGTTGGGCGTCAGCAGCAGTCTCTGCTCCGACTCCCTGTCCCAGAAATACTGCACGCTGATGGCATGGCCGGGGTGCGCGGTAATCAATAGCCGCTCGCTGATCCACATGCCGACAGGCATGGGTTGCAGGTTCAGTTCTCCGTCCATTCCGCTCATGCCGCGAAACAGGATGAACGTGTCGTGATCAAACTCCTCGACCTTGGGCGGATGGCGTACCCGGGAGCAATCCGAGATGGCGAGTTTGTCGCACTGCAAGGACAGCAGCAGCTCCTGGACATCGACGGTGAGCTCCCCCTCGATGTCCAGCCATAGTATGCTGTCGGCCTGTTCTCGCCACTGCTTTATCAGGGCGGCATCACCATGCTGGTACTCGCCCTGAGCCGAGAGTAGCTGAGTCTTGATCATCTGTCGCAATCTCCCCGGGAAACCCTTTCATGGAACAGCTTAACCGAATCCTGCAGACGCCAGTAATCGTTTTCGGCGACATCAGCATCAGCCTGTTGCAGATATTCACCGTGCTGGCCTTTGCCGTGATTGGCGTGATGCTGGTGCTGTGGTCCAGCAGTTTTCTGCGCCGGCGTCTGGGCAAACGCGGCGTCGATGTCAACCTTGTGGAACTGGTCTCCCGGGCCTGGCTGATTGCGGGCATGTTGATTGTTGTCGTCTCCACCCTGGATTTGCTGAGTGTGCCATTGGCGGCCTTTGCCTTTGTTTCAGGGGCGGTCGCCATCGGTTTCGGTTTTGGCGCCCAGAACATCATCAACAATTTTATCAGCGGCTGGATCCTGATGTGGGAGCGGCCCATCAAGATCGGAGATTTTCTGGAGATTGGGGACGTGCGCGGCACGGTCGAGTCCATTGATACCCGCTCCACCCGTATTCGTCGTGTCGACGGCGTACACCTGCTGATACCCAACAGCCAGTTGCTGGAGACCACGGTCACCAACTGGACCCTGATAGATGACCTGGTACGCACGGCTATCCGCGTCGGTGTTGCCTACGGCTCCGATGTCCGTCTAGCGGAATCACTGTTGTACCAGGCCGCAAAAGAGCATGCAGATGTTCTGGAGACGCCATCGGTCGCGGTGATCTTTGACAACTTTGGCGACAGCGCGCTGGAGTTTGAACTCAACGTCTGGCTGCACGCCACAGCCGAGCGGGGCCTGAGAATGATTCGCAGCGACCTGCGGTTTCGCATCGATGAGCTGTTCCGGGAACACGGGATCACCATCGCCTTCCCGCAGCGTGATATCCACATCGACGGTCAGCTGCGCCTCCTGCGCGAGCAGGAGATCAGCGCAGGTCGATCAGACTGATTGCGCCGCGCACTTCGCCGAGGCTGTAGCCGGTGGCACTATCCTCGGGGTAGTACTCGGCCAGGGCTTGTCTGACCGGCTCTGCCAGTTCGGTGCCGTGGCACATCAGGCACAGGGGTTCGACGCCCTGGGCCTGCATGTAGCGGTACCGGCCCTCGACTTTGGCGCCGTAGTTCAGCGTCTGCGCCGGCGCGCCCTCTGCCTGCTGGGCGTTGAAGCGCTCCAGCACCCCGCGCTCCCAGGCATCGGGCAGGGCGCGCTCGGTATTGCGCGGCTGCAGGCTCACACGGCGCACGGCCCAGCCGGAGCTGGCACTCAGCTCGTCCATCAGGGCCGGTGCAATATTGGCGCAGACCGCGGTTGCCTTGCCGGGCCCGCCATCGGCAATAGCCTGCTGCAACTGCGGTTTCAGCTGTCCCGCGAACTGCTGCACCAGGGCTTTCGCCTCGGCCTCCACGGCGCTGGCATCGGTGTCTGCAGGCCGCGGTTCGGCGCAGGCCAGGGTGCTCGCTGCGAGCAGCGACAGTGCGAATATTCTGCGCATCGTGTATTCCAGGTGGCTTCGATTACCCCAGTATAGTCAGCTGGCAGGCCCTGCCCATGATCTGGCGCAAGTCTTCGCGCCACAGGCAGCGGCCAAGTGCACTATACTGCGTCCATGCTTGACAGAATCTGCAAGGCACTAATGAAGACGGGTTGTGGCGTACTGTTGCTGTCGCTGCTGGTATTGGCGTGGCCGGCGCGGGCAGAGGTCTGGGTGGTCGACATCGACGGCGCGATCGGCCCCGCCAGCGCCGACCACATGCTGCGTTCGCTGGACAAGGCCGTCAGCGCCGGCGCCAGCGCGGTGATCCTGCGGATCGATACCCCCGGCGGCCTGGACACGGCGATGCGCGACATGATCAAGGCGATTCTCGGGTCGCCCATTCCCGTTGTTGCGTATGTGGCACCCAGCGGTGCCCGGGCTGCCAGTGCTGGCACTTACCTGGTCTATGCCAGTCACGTGGCGGCCATGGCCGCCGGCACCAACCTCGGTGCCGCTACCCCGGTGCAGATTGGCGGCACCCCCGGTCTGCCGGGGATGCCCGGAGCCAATGAGGGGGCCGAGGAGCCGGCGGATGGCGATGCCGGGTCGGTGCCGGCCGACGCCAGTGCCATGGAGCGCAAGATCGTCAACGATGCAGTGGCCTATATCCGCAGCCTCGCCCAGCTCCGCGGGCGCAACGGAGACTGGGCCGAGCGGGCGGTGCGGGAGGGGGCAAGCCTGGCGTCCACTGACGCTCTTGAAGCCGGTGTGATCGACCTGCTGGCAGACAGTACGGCGGATCTGCTGGCGCAGCTGGACGGCCGCCAGGTCACCGTAGGCGAGGCCACGGTGACGCTGCGCACGGCCAATGCGCCCCTGTTCCATCAGCCCCTCGACTGGCGCAGTGAATTTCTCTCGGTGATCACCAATCCCAATATTGCCTACATCCTGCTGCTGGTCGGCATCTACGGGCTGGTGATCGAATTCTATAATCCCGGAATCGGGCTGCCCGGCATCGTGGGTGCCATGAGTCTGCTGGTGGCCCTGTATGCGCTGCAGATGCTGCCCATCAGCTACGCCGGCATGGGGCTTATCCTGCTCGGCATTGCCCTGATGGCCGCGGAGGCGTTTGCGCCCAGTTTTGGTGTTCTCGGTGTAGGTGGCGTGGCTGCGTTCCTGACCGGCTCGGTCATGCTGATGGACACCAATCTGCCGGCGTTCCAGCTGGCCCTGCCCATGGTAATTGCGGTGACTGCGTTCAGCGCGGGGCTGCTGGTATTCGCCCTGGGCATGATCTTGCGCAGCCGCAAGCGGGCGGTGGTCTCCGGCGTCGAGCACCTGGTGGGCGTGAGGGCGACCGTCTCGCGGGTGCAGGGCGACGAGGCCTGGGTCTGGCTGGACGGCGAGATCTGGCACGCCCGCAGCGATGCGCCGCTGGCAGTCGACGATACCGTCACAGTCACCGCGATCGATGGTCTTACCGCCGTTGTGCGCAAACAGGCGGCAGCTGCCGCAAAGGAGTAAATGTCCATGTTCGAGCTACAAACGTTTGGCGGTGTCCTGCTGGTGCTTGTCATCGCCCTGCTGGTATCCATGTTCCGGGTCCTGCGGGAGTACGAACGCGGGGTGATTTTCATGCTCGGGCGTTTCTACCGGGTCAAGGGCCCGGGTCTGATCCTGATCATCCCCGTGTTGCAGCAGATGGTGCGGGTGGACCTGCGCACCCTGGTGATGGATGTGCCGACCCAGGACGTGATTTCCCGGGACAATGTCTCGGTGCAGGTCAATGCCGTGATCTACTTCCGCGTGGTCGATCCCGAACGGGCGATCATTCAGGTGGAGAATTATCTGGAGGCTACCAGCCAGCTGTCCCAGACCACCCTGCGTTCGGTGCTGGGTCAGCACGATCTTGACGACATGCTGGCCGAGCGTGACCGTCTCAACGACGACATCCAGAGTATCCTCGACAAGCAGACCGAGGCCTGGGGGGTGAAGGTCGCCAACGTGGAGATCAAGCATGTGGACCTGAACGAGTCCATGGTGCGTGCCATCGCCAAGCAGGCGGAGGCCGAACGCGAACGGCGGGCCAAGGTCATTCACGCCATTGGCGAGGCGGAGGCGGCGGAAAAGCTGGCCGAGGCGGCCAAAATTCTGGCCACCGAGGAATCCGCCATTCAGCTGCGCTATCTGCAGACTCTGGTGGAAATTGCCGGCGACAAGAGCTCCACGATTGTCTTTCCCCTGCCGGTGGATATCATGAAGAAATTTACCTGAGCAGGATGCGCGACAGTATGCAGTGTATTGAGATCAGCCAGCCGGGCGGGCCTGAGGTGCTGGTCCTGGCCGGGCGCGAGCCGCCCCGGGCCGAGGCCGGCGAACTGCTGATCGAGGTGGCGGCCGCTGGCGTCAATCGCCCCGACGTTATGCAGCGCCGCGGCCTGTATCCAGCGCCGCCCGGCGCCTCGGATTTGCCCGGGCTGGAAGTGGCCGGTACCGTGGCCGCCGTCGGCGCCGGGGTTGCCGGCTGGCAAATCGGCGACCGGGTCTGCGCTCTTACCAACGGTGGCGGCTATGCGGAGTACGTTACCGCGCCTGCCGGCCAGTGTCTGCCGGTGCCGCAGGGCATCGATCTCGTAGCGGCTGCGGGTCTGCCGGAAACCTGCTTTACCGTATGGACCAATGTCTTTGACCGCGGCCGCTTGCAGCCCGGGGAGAGCCTGCTGGTGCACGGCGGCAGTTCGGGCATCGGCACGACCGCCATCCAGATAGCCCACGCACTGGGGGCCACGGTTTATGCGACCGCCGGTAGTGACGAGAAATGTACTGCCTGCGTGGAGCTGGGCGCCTCCTGGGCCGTCAACTACCGAGAGGAGGACTTTCGCGAGGTACTGGATGCCGTGACCGAGAGCGCCGGCGTCGACGTGATCCTGGATATGGTGGGTGGAGACTATATCAATCGCAATATCCAGCTGGCAGCGGTCGATGGCCGAATCGTGAACATTGCCTACCAGGCCGGCTTCGAGGCGACGGTCAATTTTGTGCCCGTGTTGCTGAAGCGTCTGACCCTCTCCGCGTCCACCCTGCGGCCCCAGTCAACCGAGGCCAAGGCAGCGATCGCTGCGAGTCTGCGTGAGCGGGTCTGGCCCCTGCTGCTGCAGGGCACCTTCAAGCCCGTCATCGCCGCGACCTTCCCTCTGGCGGAGGCGAGTGCCGCTCATGAGCTGATGGAGAGCAGTCGCCACATCGGCAAGATTATTTTGCGGGTTCGATAGCCGGCGGCAGGCCGCTTTCCGTGGCCTTGGCCCAGGCCTGGAACTGCGCGTACTCGGCGGTCAGCGCATCGGGGATGCGCTCGTAGGCGTCGGCGAAGCTGCGCAGATCCGGGTCGCAGATGAATTGCATGGACTCGTCACTGGTGCCGCCGGCAATACCGAAATCGGCGTACAGTGTGTCCAGATCCCGCAGATTTTCACAGGCCAGCATCAGCTCGTAGCCCGTAATGCCAACCACGACCGCCCAGCCCAGATAGGGCACAGCGCCGGCTGGCAGAGAGCCGAGGTTGGCTGCCGCGCTCTGCACGGTGCGGTGATGGATCGCGCTGCCGGTCGCCTGGATCCGAGCGCCGACTTCCTCGATACGTGTCTGTGCCAGAGCCAGCCGTTCGCCCTGGGCGCGATAGTTGTCCTCTGATTCGGCCCGCACGGTGCTGATACCCGCGCCTTCCAGCCAACTGGAGTAGGTGGCGTTGGCCTTGTTTGACGTCAGCGTCAGGACATTGCTGACGAGCAGCACCGGAATCAATACCAGCCATGCAACCAGCGTGGAAAAATTGCCCATGACGCGTGCTCCTGTAGAGGTGTTGTTATCGCTCAGCTAAATAGCCAGGGCAGCAGCTCCGTGCGGTTTGCCACCACGATTTGCTGTGCCATCGGATCATCCTGCGCCGCATCGGGGTCAATATGCAACAACTTGAGTGCGTAGGGCACCAGCTTGCCGCGCACCGTAATCGTCAGCGCGCCGTCCTGCATGCCGTAATCGGTCTCAACGACCTGACGCTGATCCTCCCGCAGTCGCGGGTCGGCAACGATGCGAATGGTCACCCGCGCATTCCACTCGCTGTCACCGTCAATACCGTGCCCGGAGTCATTGAGAATCTCGGGGATGTCGCGGAAGCGGCTCAGAACGAAGTCCCGGTACTCCTGGTTTTTCTCGCACCAGGCCCGCACATGCCAGCGCAATCCGGTGAAGACCAGGGTATGGGGAACGATGATGCGGCCCTCCCGATCCGGGTGCTGGATGGACACATAGTCCACTTCCAGCCGCTTCTGCAGCCGCGCGGCCTGCATGATCGGTCGCAGCACCTCCGGGCGAACATCGCGCACCGGCACTGTCAGCACCTCCACATTGGCCACGTTCAGAGCCAGGGATTCGAAGACGTTGGACAGCTCGTTGTTGCGTGCCATCAGGTGCAGATACTCGTCCGCCACCCCCTGGGTGACCCGGGGGGTGAAGGCCGGTGCCGGTGTATAGCCTTTGAGCGACTGGTCGTAGACCAGGTTGCCCGGGCCAATGTCGCGGATGTAGCGGTTGATATCCTTGCTGGCCTGCTGGCGGCCGATACCGAAGGTTTCGCAGAGGTGGCGGGTGGTGAGGCGCCCCTCCCAGAGGACGATGGTTTCGATAAAGCGGTAGCGAACCAGCAGGTCCCAGCGGATGGGCCACTTGCCGTGGCTGGCGGTGATCACGCTGCAGTACCTCCCCATCCCGGCAGAATGCCTGTATCGTACACCGACATGTCGCCCGCGAATATAGAGCAAACCGCAATGACGCAGCGCAGGCCAAAGCTGGGGGACCTCTATCGGTTGGCAGCACAGCTGGACCGGGACCGGGAACAGTCCGTCTCCGCACTGCGGGAGCGGGACCGGGCCGTGGCAGCCGCGCAAGGCGATGTGGCACCCCTGTCACGCCTGCTCCACTGGCTGGACACCCTGTCTCCTGCCGCCGATAGGGATGCACAGTCAGTGTCGGCGCCTTCGGCTGCGCTGCTGGCGCGTTTGCTGGCGCTGCTCGCGGGCTTCGCGGCCATGGCGGGCTTTCTGCTGGGCAGTGAACGCGCCCTGGTGAACGTGTTCCTGTTCCTGGCAGTGTTTGTGCTGCTGCAGTTTCTGCTCAGTCTGTTCGCCGCGGTGATGATGTGGCGCACGGTTCGCGGCTACGTGCCCATGACGTTACCGCTGCACCCCGGCCGCTGGATCGTGCAGCGCAGCCTGCCGGACCGGCGTACCCTGCGGGAAGCGCAGCCTGTGCTGCGGATGCTGTTTCTGCGCTACGGCCAAGAGCTGGGGGCCTTGTTTACCGTAGGCGCCGCGCTCGCCTTTCTGCTGGTGCCTGCGCTGGGTGAATTCAGTTTTGTCTGGGGCTCGACCTTTAACCCCGGCGCCGGCTTTGTGCAGGGCTTGGCCGAAACCCTGGCGCTGCCCTGGTCAAGCTGGCTGCCGCTGGCTACTGTCCCACCAGAGATTGTCGCCAACAGCCGCTTCCACCCGGCGACCGTTGCGCTTGATCGCAGCGACATCGACAGCATGCGCGGCTGGTGGTTCTTCCTCTGGGCCTGTCTGCTGGTGTATGCGCTGCTGCCCCGTCTGCTGCTGTGGCTGCTGTCACGACTGTTCTTCCGTCGTCTCCTGGCGCACAGCTTTCTGCACTATCCCGGCGCCGAGCAGGTGCTGGCGCGGATGCAGGCGCCGCTGGTTCGCACCCGTGCCACTGATCCTGCCAGTACACCCACTGCTGCGGAGATGGAGCCGGCCCCGCTGGGGATTGCGGCGGCTGACGCCAGCCTGTTGGTGCTGGACTACGGCGGAGCGCTGGGCGCCGGCGGTCCGGCGGACTTCGAGGAACTGATGACGGTGCCCTCCACACAGGTAGTGCTCGTCGGGGCCGCCACCCTGCAGGATGATCTGGACCGTCTGACGGACCTGCCGGTGGCCGCCAGCGAGCAGCTGTTGCTGGTGGTGAAGGCCTGGGAGCCGCCGCTGGCGGAATTGCGCGACCTGCTGGAGCCTCTGGCCCGCGTGCCGCGCTGCACGGTCCTGCTGGCGCCGCTGCCGGGCAAGGCGACTCCCCACCGCAAGGTGGAGGACTGGCGCAGTTTTGCGCGCTCGCTGCCTTTCGCCAGTGTCGACGTGCAGCTGCTGAACCGGGTGCAACGCTGATGGCAGCCCCGCTGATGGCCGGGCCGCGAATGGCTGGGCCGCGAATGGCCGCCCCGGTCTTTGCGGTGGTCGGGCGCCCCAACAAGGGCAAGTCCAGCATTGTCGCGACCCTCGCGCGTGACGACTCGGTGTTTATCGACGCCCGCGCCGGGTCCACCCGTGACGCCCGCGATTTTCCCATGCGGGTAGACCAGGAAACCCTGTACGTGCTGGTGGACACCCCCGGCATCCAGCGTGCCCGGGCGGTGCTGGACTGGCTTCAGGCCAACAGCGAGGATGCGTCCTCACGCCCCGCCGCTGTGCGCCGGTTTGTGCAGGCGCACCGAACGGACCCGCGCTTTCACGACGAGTGTGAGCTGCTGCAGCCTATCGTCAATGGCGCCGGCATTATCTATGTCGTGGATGGCTCCGTGCCCTTCAGCGCTGACTACGAAGCGGAAATGGAGATCCTGCGCTGGACCGGGCGCCCCAGCCTGGCACTGATCAATCCCATCGACAGCGACGAATTCGCCGCCGAGTGGACCGCGGGTCTGGGCCAGTATTTTCGCACAGTGCGCGAGTTTGACGCCCAGCGCGCGGAGCTGACCAAACAGCTGGAGTTGCTGGAGCTGTTTGGCCACCTCGACCCGAACTGGAGGGATGCGCTGGCCAGGGCGGTGGCGGTCTTGCGCGAGGAGCGTGCCGGCCAGCACCGCGCCGCCAGCCTCCTGATAGCGGATCTGCTGGTCGAGGCGATTACCTTTGAAACCTCACAGAAAGTGCCGCAGGGTGTGCCGGTGGAGCCGGTCCAGGCGCTGCTGTTCAAGCGCTACCAGCACCATCTGGCAGAGCGCGAGCGCCAGTGTCGGCGCCGGGTGGAGGAAGAGTTTTCCTGGACCAGCCTGACCCGGACCGAGGAGGGGCTGGCACTGGAGGAGTCCGAGCTGTTCAACGTCGAGGACTGGTACCTCTGGGGCCTGGATCGGCGCTCCCTGCTGACGGTCGCGGGGTCGGTCGGGGCAGTTGTGGGTGGCGGCACCGGCCTGATGATCGACGGCGCTACCGGCGGGCTGCTGGGCGGCCTTGGGACCCTGGTGTCCGGCGCGCTGGGCGCTGCCGGCAGCGGCCTTGCGGCCCTGCGCTATGCGAACGACATCGGCGAAATTTGTGTTCGCGGCATCCCCACTGGCGGCAAGGAATTGCACTACGGCCCCGCACGCAACCTCAATTTTCCCTTTGTGGTACTGGGGCGCGCGCTGTTGCATCATCAGCTGCTGTGCAGCCGCACCCACGCCGACCGCAGTACCCTGAACCTGCGCGGCCAGCTGCTGGCAGAGCTGGACGAAGGCCTGCGACGCCAGTTCGGGCGCCTGTTCGCCGATCTGCGCCGCGGGAAAAAGATAACCGAACGCCGGGAGCAGCTGGCGGCGCTGATCGAGCAGCAGTGCCTGCAGCGCGATTGTTAATCACGACAGGGAAACGTGCCATGACCATCGGGAACAAGCCTCGCAAAGACCGCCGCTCGCCGGCAAAAGCGACCGCCATCGCCGCGCCGGTGCGCAGAACCGCATTGATTACCGGCGCCTCCGCAGGGATAGGCGAAACCCTGGCCTGGCTGATCGCCGCGGAGGATTACGACCTGGTCCTGGTGGCGCGCAGCAAGGACAAGCTGGAAGCGCTGGCGCAGGCCCTGCGCGATACCCATGCCATTACGGTTACCGTGCTGCCGCTGGACATGGCGGCGAGCGGCAGTGCCCGCAAGCTGTGGGGGGCGGTGCAGCGGCAGGGGCTGGCGGTGGATGTGCTGGTCAACAACGCCGGTGTGCTGCAGCACGGCGCGTTCACGGCGATGACACCGGCGGACCATCAAGCTATGGTACAGCTCAATGTCGCGGGTTTTACCGACCTGCTGGCGCACTTTCTGCCACCCATGGTGGAGCGCGGCAGTGGCCGCGTGCTCAACGTTGCGTCAATTGCAGCGTTTCAGCCTATTCCCAGCCTGGCGACCTATGCTGCGACCAAGGCCTATGTGCTGTCCCTGTCTGAGGCACTGGGGGAGGAATTGCTCGGCAGCGGCGTCACCCTGACCACCCTGTGTCCGGGGATTACCGCCACTGACATGGTAGCCAGGGCCCAGGCAGGATCCAGCGCTCTGCAGAATCTGCCGTCGATGCTGATTTCGGATGTGCAGGACGTCGCGGCGGAGGCCTGGCGAGGCTGCCTGAAGGGGCAGGCTGTAGTTGTGCCTGGTAAGCTCAATCTGGCCACCACCCTGGCTGCGCGGGCCACCCCCAAGTGGCTGGTGCGGCGCCTCACCGGCCTGCTGGGCCGCGCCACCTTGTAGGAGCCCAGTCTCTGGGCGATCGCCCATCGCCGACAGAGTCGGCTCCCACAATGTAGGAGCCCAGTCTCTGGGCGATTTGGCCTCTGTAGGAGCCCGCTGGCCCAGGCCACCTTCTCTGGCCGCTGCGCGGCCATTCACCTTGTCTGCGGGCGATCGCGCGGAGACCGCGCTCCT